>NZ_JBHFNP010000040.1:0-174589 GCF_041929235.1 Microseira sp. BLCC-F43 | reverse complement strand
ATCTCCATAAAGCCTGTCACAAACATGTACATACGGGTAAACGTTCAAAGTTGCTCGAGGCAATAGCCGGATGATGAGCAATTGTCAAGTCCGGTTCAAAGGGGAGGGGGACACGGTGACTTGTGCCTCCTTACCCGACAAAACTGCTGGTGTGGATGGTGTTAAATCATTATCCCCAAAGCAACGGCTTAACCTAATAGGGAATCTAAAACTGAGTACCAAGGTCAGCCAAACCAGGCGAGTATGGATTCCTAAACCTGGAACGGAAGAGAAGCGACCTTTAGGAATACCCACAATCAAAGACCGAGCATTGCAGGCAGTCAAACTGGCACTAGAACCAGAATGGGAAGCGCGATTTGAACCGAATCAATATGTGTTGGGACCTGGACGCTCATGCCTTGATGCTATCGGAGCAATATTTAATGCGATTAGGTACAAGCAAAAATATGTGCTAGATGCCGACATCGCTAAATGCTTCGACAGAATCGACCATGAAGCACTGCTGAGAAAATTAAATACATTCCCGCTATTACGACGCCAAATCAGAGCATGGCTCAAAGCAGGGGTGATGGACGGACAGCAGATGTTTCCAACACTTGAGGCAACGCCGCAGGGCGGGGTGAGTGCGCTGGGAAGCTTACAGTGGTAATGCTCAAGGAGAGCGAAAACTACCAAGAGATATAGCGCTTCGCGCTGGTATAGTTACAGTTGAGGATAGAGTACACGCTCGCTAAAAGCAAGTTCAATAGATTATGGCTGACGCATATAGTGAAAGCTAGTCTGGACAAAGCCTTTGCATAAGTCAACCCAGGCTAGAAGTATGTATTAGGGAGAGGGAAGCAAATCGCTTCTGTTACTCGCTATTCCCAGGGCAAAGTTAAGTATTTTTACCCTTGACATTTTATCACAGATTGTAATAAAAATCATGGCAAAAGAACTGGCGATTTGTACGAAGGGACTGACCAAGCAATTTGACCGCCATATTGCTGTCAACGACGTAGAGTTAGAGGTCAAGGCGGGAGAAGTTTACGGACTTATCGGACCGAATGGTGCGGGAAAAACAACGCTGATCCGGATGTTGGCGGCGGCGGAAGAACCGACAATTGGGGAGATTTACATTCATGGAGATCGCTTACTACGCGACCATAGCAACGCCAACCTAAAACAGCGCCTCGGTTTTCTCCCCGATGACTTCCCAGTGTACGACGACTTGACCGTCTGGGATTATTTAGATTATTTTGCCCGACTGTATCGCTTGCGAAATCCCCGGCGGAGTCAACGCCTATACGAAGTTTTGGAATTAGTACAGCTTACCAACAAGCGCAAAAGTATCATTTCCACCCTATCGCGGGGGATGAAACAGCGCTTGAGTCTTGCTAGAACAATTATCCACGAACCGATTTTACTGCTTTTAGATGAGCCGGTTTCTGGATTAGACCCCATCGCCAGAATGCAGTTTCGGGAAATAATCAAAGCATTGCGGGAAGCGGGGATGACGATTTTAATTTCTTCCCACGTTCTCAGCGACTTGGCGGAACTTTGCACCTCAGTAGGAATTATGGAATTTGGCTATTTGGTGGAAAGTGCATCGCTTCAGGAACTTTATCGCCGTCTCAGTCGCCAGCAAATTTTGATGTCTACTTTAGGGGACTTAGAAGCATTAAAAGCTGAATTGAAAAACTATCCCCAAATTGAAGGATGCGAAGAGATACCCGGAACCAAGCAGTTGCGGGTGCATTTTTCTGGGAGTCCGGAAGATGGGGCAGAATTGTTGCGAAGTCTCGTCCACTCCGGCATTCCCCTATCCGAATTCCACTGTACTAAAGAAGACTTAGAAACCATCTTCCTTAAAATGGGACACAAACAAGCATCGTGAGATTTTAGATTTGAGATTGCAGATTTTAGATTTAATCCAAAATTTGCAATCTGCCATTAATTTTGGAGTTAGACGATGAAATTTAACTGGATAGACCAAATCGGTGACTGGAATCCGCAATTGTTGCGAGAACTTAAAGGTCGCCTCAAACCTCGCAATGTCATCATCGCTGTTGTAGCTTCGCTGGTGGCGCAGTTTTTACTGTTCGTGTCTTTTTTAAATCAGCATTTGAATACCATTTACGTGGACAGTAATTATTGCCGCCTGCGACCTAATTACGAGCCGTATATTCTCCAACGCGACCAAATCAACGCGCAAATAAATAGTCTGTACTCGAACTATGGTAAAAACGAGCAGGCGATTAATCAACTGCATATAAAACTTAGTAAAATCTCCACGATTCTGAACAAACAATGTCCTGAAGATGCACTTAACATGAAACTTTGGTGGCAAGATTATGCGCCGAAACTATTCTTATTGATTAGCGTCATAGCAATCTTCGCGCTATTGGTAGCGGGTACTTTCATGCTAATCAACGACCTTTCTCAGGAAGAACGTCGCGGCACGCTCAATTTTATTCGCTTCAGTCCTCGCTCATCCGCAAGTATTTTGGTTGGTAAGATATTGGGAGTACCAATCTTAGTTTATTTGACAGTAATTCTGGCAATCCCATTGCATTTGTGGTTGGGGATTATGGGTCAAATTCCGATTGGGGAGATTTTCAGCTTTTACGGAGTTTTAGTAGCTAGCTGTGGCTTTTTCTACAGTGCTGCTTTGCTATTTAGCTTTGTTAGCTATTCTGGGTTACCTAGTTTGCAGTCTTGGTTAATGAGCGGCGCGGTTTTAGCTTTTCTATGTCTAACAAGTTTAGCCAAAGCGATTAACCAAAATCCAACAGATTGGATAATTTTGTTCAACCATTCTTGGATATTGCCATATTTAGTATATCAGAAAGGTCGTGAATACGTCTCATCTTTTCCCTTGAATTACGGAGACATAAATCAATTGCAATGGTTCGACTTGCCATTGGGTGCAGGGTGGATTTATGATTGTGGTATCCCTGCTAAATTATACTTTGTGGACTTACTGGATATGGCAAGCACTAAACCGTTGTTTTCGCAATCCAAATGCAACAATTATAAGTAAAAGGCAGAGTTATTGGCTGGTGTTTTATTTTGCCATAGTTACTTTAGGATTTGCCCTGCAAGATCCAAAATATTACTGGCAATGGCAATGGCAATGGCATAACCATTTAACCGCTAATTTTGCTGGTCTATTTCTGTTGAATTTGGTATTCATTTTTAGCTTAATGGCGATGCTTTCACCCCATCGACAACATTTGCAAGATTGGGCGCGTTATCGACACGGGCAATTCGCCGGTAAGCGTTTCTGGAATTGGTCTGTGTGGCAAGATTTAGTATTTGGTGAAAAAAGTCCAGCACAGGTGGCGATTGGAATTAATCTCTTAATTTTTACTGGCCTTTTCTTACCCTGGGTGTTAATCTTAACCAAAGAGCAGATTTCAACTTCCGAAGATGTCTTAAAAGGTATTTTTGCTATCGCTTTCTTTTTCAGCATCATGATGATTTATGCCAGCATTGCCCAGTTGATGTTGATGATGAGAAACGATCGGCGATCGCTCTACGCCACAGCAACCATAATCGCCGCGATTTCCTTACCACCCACTATTCTATCAGTCCTGGGTATCAATCCTTCAGAAAACCCAATTCCTTGGTTACTTTCAACCTTTCCTTGGATGGGTATACAAACAGCTTCGTTGACAACAATTTTTCTAGCATTATTGGGTGAATTAAGCGTACTGACATTAATCAACCTGCGATTAACTCGCCAACTGCAACAAGCGGGTGAATCTGCCACCAAAGCACTTCTCGCTGGACGTAATTGAGGACAAAATCGATGTTACTCACTTTATTTGACCGCATTGGAGAATCGAACCCGCAGCTATTTCGAGAAATCAAAGGTAGATTTATTTATCGCAACCTTTGGGTGACGTTTATTTGCTCGTTAATAGGTCAATTTTTTCTGGTGTTGAGTTTATCTAAACAAACCTGCATCAGCTATGTTGACAATGAATGCGCTCAAGTTAGCTGGGAGTTTCACTGGCAGACTATCTATAGAGTTCTCAATTGGATATTGCCGCTTTTACTAATCTCCAATGGCGTCTACGGACTGATTAATGATGTAGCGCAAGAGGAACGTAAAGGTACGCTAAACTTTATTCGGTTTAGTCCCCAAACTAGCCAAAGTATTTTACTCGGAAAAATCCTGGGAGTTCCATCGTTAATGTACCTGGGAATTGCCCTAGCAATTCCCCTACACTTGGGTTCTGCTTTAGTGGCAGGATTACCTTTATCTTCGATTATCGGCATCTACACACTTTGGGTAATTGGTTGTTCTGTATTCTTCAATGCTGCCCTCCTATATACCTTCCAATACAGCCATAAAATCGAGGCTAAAAATCTAGCTGGAGGAGGATGTTTTTTAGCCTTTTTGTTGGGGTTAGGTTACATCGGTACAATTGACTTCGCCTTTGATTGGTACAACCTCAAAATAATCCAATGTTTAACGCCAGCACCGAGTAACAATTATTTGGATTACTGTCAGACAAATGGATTGAACTGGCAATGGTTCTTTTTACCGATTGGCAATCAACCAGCGGTCGCCTATGGTTTAGCATTCATGACCGTCAGCATAGCAGCTTACTGGCATTGGCAAGCTGTAAATCGTCGTTTTTGCTCTCGCCATGCTACCCTAATTAGCAAGGGACAAAGTTATTGGTTAGTTGCCAGTTTTGAACTGTGGCTATTAGGCTTTTCATTAGCCGAAATTAAACCAGTTGCTGCTAATAACTTCGGTACTGGGTTTGGCTTACTATTCTTTTTGACTCCATTATTTTTGCTGTTTGTCGCTTTTAACTTAACTCCGAGTTATCAAGCTTTAGTTGATTGGAGTCGTTACAAACATTTGGAGGTCAAAAACCATAAGTATTCATTAATGCGCGATTTGATTTGGGGTGAAAAAAGTCCGGCAATTGTTGCAGTTGCCATTAACCTTGCCATGACAGCACTGATTTGGTTACCCTGGATGTTATTATGGCTACAAAAAGATGGGTCGGATAAGATTCAAACCCCCCAACTGCTACTGGGATGGTTTATGACCATGAATGTTATGCTGATTTATGTAGCGCTCGCAGAACTGCTGAGGTTGACAAAAACTCCAACTTGGCTGATATTTGCATCTACTGGCTTGAGCGCAATTGTCCTAACAACAGGAACGATTTGGCATCTCGCGGCAAACAAACTACCCCTCGTACAGTTTCTCTTACTATTTTCCCCCTTTCCGATTGTTAGCTTAGCATTGGGAGGTACAACAATAACATTTTTAGGTTTAGTGGCGCAGCTAGGAACTCTATCTTTGTTAACCTGGCAATTAACCAGAAAAGTGCAAAAAATTGGTGCATCTTCCTCCCAATCTTATCTGACACCTTCGCCTTGAAATAGCAGTAACGGCGGGTTGAACTAAATATTTCTTGGTTCCACTGAATGGTTGGTAAAACCCGCCCATACTATAATCCAAATTGAGGTAAATACGATGAAATTTCCTTGGATAGACCGAATTGGTGACTGGAACCCGCAATTGTTGCGGGAACTTAATGGTCGCCTTAAACCGCGTAATGTCCTAATTGCAATAGCAATTTCCCTACTAGGACAATTTTTCCTATTTCAGTTTTTCCAAACCCAGCTACCCATCGCACCTGCACCAGGGGAATACAAATACCCTATTTTCAACCAATTCTGCACGGGAAAACGCGAATATGAGAGCGCAAGAGTATATAAATGCGTCCTCGATTCTTTGGGCAATTTTTCCATAAATTGGCAACAATGGTGGCTATCTGTATTTGTATTTCTGAGTTGTGTCGGCATCTTCGCATTGTTAGTAATCGGCACTTACATGCTGATAGCTGACTTAACTCAAGAAGAACGTCGAGGTTCGCTCAACTTTATTCGATTAAGTCCAGAATCTACCCAGCGTCTTTTAATTGGTAAAATGCTGGGCGTCCCTATTTTGGTCTATCTCCTAGCAGCGCTAGCACTTCCATTGCATCTTGTTGCTGGGTTATCTGCTCAAATTTCCTTGGGCGAAATCCTCGCTTTCTACGCCGTCGTTGTTGCTTGTTGCATCTTCTTTTATAGCGCCGCGCTTCTATACGGTTTAGTTAGCAATTGGTTGGGAGGATTTCAAGCTTGGTTGGGTGCTGGTATCGTTCTCGGTTTCTTATGGTTAACTTCCACATTGGCGATTTACACACCCATCTACAATCCAATTGCTTGGATGAGGTTATTTGCTCCTTTTGATCTGATTCCCCATCTTGCTGATAATTCGATCTCGTATCAAAATGTGCAACTGGAAAAGTTACAGTGGTTCCACTTGCCATTGGGTGCGAATATCCCTATTCTGATCGCCTTTGCTCTCCTAAATTATGCCCTTTGGACTTACTGGGTTTGGCAAGGTTTGCAACGGTGTTTCCGCAATCCTAATGCGACAATTTTGAGCAAGAGACAGAGTTATTTATTCACAGCTTGCTTTACTGCTTCAACTTTAGGATTCGCTCTACCAGGATATACAGATGGTTATCTGGAAAATAATCCAAAAGAGTGGTTGTTCCAGCATCTAATGATGCTCTCCTTCTTCGATTTGCTGCTGTTTCTCTATCTGATGGCAGCTTTGTTTCCTCATCGTCAAGCTTTACAAGATTGGGCGCGCTACCGTCGGGAAAAAGTTTCGACTCGTAAGAGGTTTTGGAATATTTCCGTCCTGCGGGATTTAGTTTGGCATGAAAAAAGTCCCGCAGTGGAAGCAATTGCAATTAATCTTGTAATTGCCGTTATTCCATTAGTTGGATTGATTCTAGTTTCACCCTCTGAAATTGATGCAAAAATCTCGGCATTTTTCAGCATTGGTTTAGCTGCTAGTTTAGTAATAATCTACGCCGCCCTAACCCAATTAATCCTGTTTATGAAAGCTCAGAATCGCATATTCTGGGCAATTGGTACGATAGGGTCTGCACTTTTCTTACCGCCTATTATTTTAGGTGTATTGTCGATTCAACCCGGAACAACCGCTGGTTTCTTGTGGTTCTTTACCGCTGGCGCGCCAATAGTTGTATTATATCCCCCCTCCGGTTTGATGTCGTCAATGATGGTTTGCTTAGCACTTCTCGGTCAATGGACTATCTTTGGAGTGTTGAACTTACAATTGAATCGACAACTGCGAATCGCCGGAGAGTCTGCAACTAAAGCATTGCTAGCTGGAAAAAGCTAATTATATCAAATCCGGTTACATCGGAATGATTAACCTTTCTTGCTAATTGCTAATTGCTAATTGCTCCTAGGCGCAATAATTCCGATGCAACGGTCAACGATATTGCAGATTTAAAATTGCAGATGGCAGGTGCCAGAAACCGGGTTTCTCTGAGAAACCCGGTTTCTTTTATTTCTAAATCTGCAATCTGCAACTACTTCTTGAGTGCTTTTTTCAGCAGTTCGGGAATTTGAGAAGGGCGTTGCGCTACAGGGATTTTCTTTTGTTCAAATGCTGTAATCTTGCGTCCTTTCTTATCCACATCTACCTTTAAATCTGATTGAGAAGGCAGGAAGTCGCTGACGTGGTGTTGATGTTTAAAACCGGGTGAATGGCGCCCCGCAATATAAGCAATGACGGGTTTAGTCATTTTCTCTGCAATATACTCGGCTAGGGTTTGTTCGTTGGGTTCGCCCACCTCTCCCACCAGCACCACTGCCTTGGTATTCTTATCTTTATCCAACATTTGCAGCCATTGTGACAAGGAAGAACCTACAATAATATCGCTGCCAATATTAACGCCGATCGACTGCCCAAACCCCGCCTGACTCAACTCTAGGGCAATTTCTGAAGTCAGACTACCAGCACAACCGATTAATCCTACCCCGCCCGGTGTGTAAAATTCCTCTGGTTGAGTTCCCAACAACCATTTCCCAGGTACGATAATCCCCAAACTGTTGGGACCGAGAATAGTTGTCTGGGTCTCGGAAGCTATTCTTAGCAAGTGAACCATATCCAGCGGCGGGATACCGCCAGAAATTAGAATAATTTGTCTAATACCCGCGGATATCGCTTCTAATGCAGCATCCAGCGCCAGATAAGGCGAGACGAAGATAATTGTAGTGTCAACTGTCCCCACCACTGACAACGCTTGCTCGACTAAGTCGAAAACAGGAATATCGTAAACTGTCTGTCCCCCATATCCCACGCTCACCCCAGCGACGACATTCGTGCCGTAGTCTTTCATCTTAGCGGCATAAATCGCACCGAGCGGTTCGGTGATGCCTTGAATCAAAACTTTGCCATCCAGCGTAAAATTCATATCTAGATACAACCGTTGACTAGCTCTGTAGATTTGCCAAACCAGTCAGTTCTCAGTATTCCTGCCTTGCAAGTTTAGCTCCTCGGTTCCCAATTTATGCTCTCCACTCTAGCGCCCACTGGCGATCGCAATGAATCTACCCTTCGATAGATGCCTCTTGATCGGGGAGATGAGGATACGGGGATACGGGGACGCGGGGATAAGGGAGAGCGGTGACGCGGGAAAATCTTCAATCAACCTCGACCCGTCGCCGCGTCTCTCCGTCGCCGCGTCTTCTTCCCCTGCTCACCCGCTTTCTTCCGCTCTGCCAAACCTACTCAAATCTACATACAAGACTTGTATCGGCTTGACTTCCTGCTTCCACCAAGGGAGTCGGCTCCTTCTTGTCCACAGGCGTAACTTCGGGAGCAGCTCTCCCTACTCGCTCTAAATTGAGCGCTGCATTCAAGTCTCTATCTCCCTTCCAACCGCATTTTTCACAGTGAAAAATCCGCTCACAAAGAGATAAAGACTGTTTCACTTCACCACAACAATGGCAAGTTTTTGAACTGGGAAACCACCGGGAAACTATCAAAAGCTTTGACCCGTACAGTTGGCACTTGTACTCTAACTGTCTTTTAAATTCATAAAAACTCCCATCTGCTATATATGATGCTAACTTCCGATTCGCTAACATGCCGCTGACGTTTAAGTCCTCAATTACTATCACGCCGTGGTTCTTGGCTAAGTAGGTGGTTAACTTGTGTAAGTAGTCGGCGCGAATGTTAGCAATTTTGTGATGTAGCCGCGCGATGAGTATTCTTGAAGCGCGCCAATTTTGGGAGCGAAGTTGTTTTTGTCGATGACTCCATTGTAAGCGTGCTAGCTTTTTGAGCAGTTGACGAGTTTTTTTGACACCAGGAAAAACTTCTTTAGTTGAGAGTGTGGCTAAATTTAATATGCCTAAGTCTACCCCAACCACATCAATCGCTTTTGGCGTATATTTGGGTTCCACCTCCAGTTTAAACGAAATGAACCATTGATCGGCCTTGCGGCTAATCGTCAATGTTTTGGGCGTGATGCCACAAGGTAATTGTTCGTATGTTTTTAACACTCCGATGACCGGGACTTGAATCTGATTGGCACTAATAATTTTGATTTTCCCTTCAAGGTTGAATGAATCGTGACGTCCTTTCTGCTTAAATTTTGGTACCCCAGCTTTCTTTTGGAAGCATTTTTTCCAAGCTGAGCTTAAATGTATTAATGCATATTGGGGCGCTGTTTTTGATACTTCATAGTACCAAGGATGTTTCGACTTAACTAATGCCACTAGCCATTTATGTAAATCTATGGCACTGGGGAATTTGATTTTATCCTCTGGGTGGTTCTGATTGTGGTCGAGGATGGCTAGGGTTAATCCTAATCCCCAGTTCCAAGCATGACGTGCTACTCCTGCGTGTTTGGCAAGCAGTTGAGATTGAGTGTTTTTCAGTTGGATTTGAGTTTTAAATCCTAGTAGCACGGTTGGCTGGCTGTTTAGTACCTGTTGTGAGTGTAATGCTAATTCTAGCTTGGTTTCTGCTGGTCAAATTTTCGCAAAACTTCACATTCTGCTCAGTGTTTAGGAAGATTTAGGCAGAAATAGGTAGATTTTTTCAATCTGTTTTTACCCCTCTGACAGGTGCTAGCGCCCCATTAACTGCGCCATCCTGGGCAATAGGCGTACCTGGAGTGCAAATAGCCATCGCTACCGCAACCAATTCGCTATTTTCTTTGCAAAACTTTACTCGCGGTGGCAACAAACTGGACACCAGGGCGTCAAAACAGATAACACAGAGAAATTGTAACAGGTGTCCCCGATGTTTACTTTCTTGCGCTGGCAGTCCAAAACTGCTGTAATTATGGCTGTGGCAATGACTGGTGCAACGGCTACCCCATTTATGGCTGCGGCTCCTGTCTTGGCTGAGACTCGTATAGCTCAATCGCAACGATTTGTTGACTTTAGAATCCCAACGGGAACGGTAATTCCGGTTTCTTATGACAAGGAAAAAATTGTTGTCGCACCCAACGAAACGGCAGAATTAACTTTAACCGTAGCCCAAGACATTGTATCACGAGACGGACGCACTGTAATCATTCCGCGCGGCAGCGAAATTGTCGGGCAATTGCAACCCGTTCGCGGTGGTTCCCAATTTGTCGCTAGAGAATTAAGAATTTCTGACAATAGATCGCAGTCTATCAATGCCAGTTCTAGAGTTGTTACCACAACGCAAGAAGTGCGTCGCGGGCCGAATGCGAGAAATATCCTGATCGGAGCCGCAGCGGGTTCGGGAGCGGCAGCAGCGATCGCCGGACTTACAGGCGATCGCCGCATTAACCCCCTAGAAGTCTTAATCGGTACCGGGGTGGGTGCTGCAGGCGGCTTGCTCGTGGGTCAGAATCGCTCGTCTACTAGGGTAGTTGTGATCGACCCAGATAACGATTTAGACCTGACATTGCGCTCCGACTTGGTGGTGCGCGGTCTAGGTTACAATACCGGCTTGGATCGAGGCTTTGACCCGAATGACACAGGCATTTAGGGTTACCAGCAAAAGCCGGGACAGTTAGATCGAGGGACAAACAGGTAGCCCTGCTTAGCAGGGGTGACAAATAATTGCAACGCAATCGCAAGCTTCTGTTGCTTGCGATCGCGTTTTTTTATGTTTATATGTATTTGCGAGCAGGGTGCTTCAGGATATATTCAGCCCATGCCCCTATGCAAACTGGTTTATCAGTGTCGTAGATGCGGCCTTGTCATAGACCGAGACTTCAACGCTGTCATAAACCTAGAACAGGCTCCAAACAAGCGAGTACTTGTGGCAAGCAAGGAATTGACGCCTGGGGACTGTTGGTGCCGACACCCTTGCTTGAAGCGGGAAGCAAACCTTAAAACAAGCCAGTTAAATAACTTCAGCTGGTTTTGAGTCAGTTTTGTGTTGCACAACACCAACAATCGCCCTTTAGCCGAAATGAGGAATGTTGCCAACGATGAAAAAAGTACTGTTTTTATTGGGCGAACTCAATGACGACGACATCGACTGGCTACTCCAGACAGGTACCAGGCAAGAAATCGCCGCCGGTACCGTACTGATTAAAGAAGGAAAGCCGATTGATGCGCTGTATATACTGCTGACCGGCACTTTTACCGTTTCTATAGCAGAGTTGGAGCACCGCGAGATAGCCAGACTATCCAGCGGCGAGGTAGTCGGAGAAATGTCTTTCTTGGATAACCGTCTACCCTCTGCCACGGTTCAAGCTATTGAAGACTCGCTAGTCTTGTCAATCCCTCGGCGAGAATTAGCTAAAAAACTACAACTGGATATCGGATTTGCTTATGGTTTCTATCGCGCCCTTGCTACTATACTTTCCAATCGTCTGCGTCGGATCGTGAATCAACTGGGTGATGTTAAAGCCCAAGCACTGACTGAAGTTGGAGTAGATGATGCAGTTATGGAAAGCACGGCAAATATCAATCTTGCCACCACTAGGTTTGACTGGATTTTGCGACGTTTAATTGACGGGTAATAATTTAACTTTAGTTGCTAGCTATCTCAAACCTGCGGCTAATTGCTAATGGCTAATGACTCGAACGGGTAAAATGGTCAGGAATTACGCAAGCGCGTTCGTAGAAACCGGGTTTCCAGCTGCGTTCTCTAGTTTCCCACCCACGATTTTTCCGAGCAACCCGGTTTCTTTGCCTCAGCCCTGATGGTATAGTACTTAGATGTTTGAATATCTCGGTATTAGCTATTAACGCAAGTTGCTAGTTATCAGCTTTGGCGCTGGTAATTGGTAATAGGTAATTGGTAATTGGATTAAAAGCGCTGTGGCATCGTTACAATTACCCATTACCCCAGTCAGAAACCCGGTTTATTCTTCGATTTCTCGCTGTCAAACCCACGATTTTTCCGAGAAACCGGGTTTCTTTGGCCCGATGTAACTAGCAACTTGGGTTATTAGCAACGCCCAAGTTTATAACTGGTAGGGGCGGGTTTTACCTGCCATCACCTTTGTTTCTGTGAAAAATTGTTGAGCCAGGAAAGAGAGCTATGTCGAAACAAAGGTGATGGCCTCGTTAAAGCAACCCCTACTGGCGTTAATTTACCTTTCAAATGACAAAAAATAAATTATTCTGTTTTTATCCATTGACTAAAACAAGCACTTTATGCCTAATTTGAATCTCTCTAAGTTAGGAACTGCTTTATTGACGGCGATCGCAATGACGGCTAATACGGCAGTAACCCTAGCAATATTAGCGCCTGCCGTTGCCCAAACCGAACCGACTTTTTCCGATGTATCTTCTAACTATTGGGCAAAAGACTTTATTAGCGCACTGGCGGCACGGGATATAATTGCTGGATTCCCAGATGGGAAGTTCCGACCCAATGCGCCTGTAACGCGGGCGCAGTTTGCCACAATCGTCGGGAAAGCTTTCAATACCAACCCCATGCGGGAACCAATCAATTTTGTCGATGTACCCAGCAACTATTGGGCGGCTGATGCTATTAATGAAGCTTACACGACTGGGTTTGTCTCAGGTTATCCCGGCAGGGTTTTCCGACCGAATCAAAGAATTCCTCGCGAGCAGGTTTTGGTTTCCCTCGCCAGCGGACTGAATTATTCTGGCAGCTTACCCCCGGCTTCGGTTTTGGAATATTATCACGATCGCAGAGCGATTCCCGACTACGCTGGCGAAAAAATAGCCGCCGCCACCGAACAAGGAATTGTCGTCAACTATCCAGATGTGGATCGGTTAAAACCCAATAAAATAGCCACCCGCGCTGAAGTCGCTGCGTTCATCTATCAGGCGTTGGTCAATAGCTCCGAAGCGCAAGCGATCGTCTCCCCCTACATCGTGGCTCGCAACAATTCTTCACCTCCAGCAGTTCCAAAGCAGCCAAGCTTGGTAGGAACGGTGAGAATACCATCTGGAACTAGACTCCCGGTTAAATACGACGCCGCAGAAAGAATTTTAGTCGCGCCGAACGAACCCGCACCCGTTCCCCTTACCGTCACCATCGCGCGCAATGTTGTTTCCGAGGGGGGAGTGTTGTTAATTCCGGCCAGATCTCAGGTTATCGGGGAATTGGTCACCATAGAAGACCAAAAAAGCGCCCAATTCGTCGCCAAACAGTTAATTTTGACCAACGGTCAACTCGTTCAAATTCGGGCAACTTCCCAGATAATTAGCAAAATAGAAACGATCGCTAGGCGACCTGCTATATCTAGGAATCGTCGGTTCATCGGCAGCACGGCATTAGGCGTAGCAGCAGCAGCAGCAGTTGCGGTTTTGACTGGCGGGGCTAGCCTTGGGGGAATTTTACTCGGTGCTGGTGCTGGCGCTGGCGTCAACCTGTCAGGACTATTTCGCAACCGCGATCGTGTTGAACTAATCTCGATTATCCCCAATACCGATTTGACTCTCACCTTAAATGCCGATTTGGTATTGAGTAGTAGCGGTAAATAATTTTTGCCAAAAATACCGTTAATATCATGTCCTTAAGCAAGGGTTGTGTAACTGCTAATAGCTAATCGCTAATGGCTGCTGGAGGAGGCAATTGACAAACAAACAATTAGCAATTAGCAATTAGCCATCCATACACTACCGCTCCTACCGGCAATGATATAATTGGTCATTTGTCAATAGGCAATTGTCACTTTTTTACAAATGAATCGTCCTCTGTCCTTAACCAAACGACAAAAGTTACGCCCAATCTACCTGTATCAGGGTGTTGCGCGGGGCTAATCACTTGAATTTCCCCTTGCATTTGCTCGACTAACTCTTTGGCGATCGCTAAACCCAACCCAGTCCCCGGTATTTCCGTTTCTGCCTGGACGCCCCGATAACCCCGCTCGAACAGGTGGGCTATATCTTGCGGCGGAATACCTGGACCGCTATCGCTGACGGCGATGCCCACAAACCGACCTTGGGGCGTTTCTCGCTCTTGCCCGACTTGAATGTAAATTTTTCCCCCATGCGGTGTATATTTTAAGGCATTATCGATTAAATTACTGAGTATTTCCCGCAGAGCCTGGGCATTAGCTCGTACTGGCGGTAAATGGGAGGGAATTTCCGCTTGTAAATCCAGATGGCGTTCGACAGCGATCGCGCGAGCTGATGCCAGTAGGGGTTCTAAAACTTGTGTTACCGAAAGGGATTCCAAAGTCGAAGTGATTAAACCAGCTCCAGGTAACAACAGCAGTGGTTTAGCTGTTGGCTTTTGAGCGTCAGTCTCAATGTCTGTTTCTGTCTCAACCCGCAGGTGGGCGGGAGCCAGCGTCAGGGGCACCTGGTTGGTATCAGCCAGTTCCAGGACGCGATCGAACTGTTGCAGCAACTCTTGGATCCGATCGCTCTCCCGTAAAATATTGGCGGCAATGTCCCGGTTTGGATCGCCGATGCCCAGGCGCTTGAGCAGCAGCTTGCCAAACGTCCGCAGCGCCGTCAGCGGATTTCGCAACTGGTGGAGTAAATTGTGCAACAGGTCATTTTGTTTTTCTTGCAGTTGATGTTGTTGAGTTAACTGCTGCTCAAACCAGGCTCGCCGCTGATCGAGAATGCAAGCGATCGCCATTGTATGGGCAATTTCTTCAATCTGGGATCGTTCCCGCTGGTTCCAGGGTCGATCCTGACGTTCGGTTACCAACAACCCCATCACCAACCCCTCGTGCATCAGGGGCAACACGATGCGGCGCTGTTTTAGCAGCGTATTGACTTCCGACTGGGGCTGGGTACTTTCTGACCCCTCAAACTCGCCATCTAGGGGGATAAAGGTATCTGCTGCGGATGGCAACCAGGGAACCGGGGAGGTTGTATCCGTCTCATTTGGCAACAGCGCCAACTCTTGCTGTTCCTCCCACACCACATCGGGTGAAGGGTAAGCCACAACCGGAATTAGGTTAGCCTCTGAGTCTTCCACCAGTTCTTCGGTCAAATAAACCGCGCTCAAGGTGGCTCCTAGTTTTTGCATCACCTTGACCTGCGCTTGACAAAGCGCCACAAATTCTGAACTGGCAGGCATTAACATGGCGTCAAAGATTCTGATAACTTACCCGGTCAGGTGGCGAGCCGCGCCAACTAGGTTTAACGTTCCCAATTATCATGTTTTAAACATTTAATCTGGTTTGCTTCCCTCCTCAGGCTGTTTCGGTGCCGGTTTGGCAACGGCAATTATGAACTAGCCCTGGGACAGCCTTGGTGAGGAGGGATTCTCCTGCCACCAAACCCACCGCAATCCCCTCAATTAAAGGTTTTCCGGCTTTTTGTACCACACCAAATTAGCAAGGGCATCAGCGGCACTTCCAGACTTTGTATCAAAACCTTAAAAAAAGTTGATTTTTTCAACTAAACCAGATATACTTTGCACGGGTTTGGTAACTATCACTACAATCGCTCGCTGGAAAAAGGAGGTAAACAGCTTGGCAAGGAGACGCAAGCGCAAAAGCCGTCGTCGTCAAGAAGGACGGAGAATTCTTGAACACGTGCCTCAATATAGCATCGAAAGCGGACAGGATAAACCAGTGACGGCGGCACGAAAATTTATTCAAGCCGAAGGTATTGTCCCACCTGCTTTACTGCTAGTTAAACGGAACGAGCATACCACAGATCGATACTTCTGGGCAGAAAAGGGACTGTTTGGCGCTCAATACGTTGAAGAAAACCATTTCCTATTTCCCAGCTTGAGGCAGTTAATCGAAGCCTCTGGCGAAAAAGCTCCAATGGCTCTTCAACCCGTCTGAGACCCAACGGATGACCTCAGACACCATTTCTCGATAAATTTTACAGTCTGGAGGAACAGCCCCCAATCAAAGGCAAGCGACTGTGTTATCAGCTAAAACGAGAAGTGCAAAACTCCGCACCTAATGGTCGGAGATGTAGCGCTACCGGGAGAGCGAGTACGTGCGGCAAGCGCGGAATTTACGCCTGTAGACAAGTTGGAGCCGACTCCCAAAGGTTGAAGCAGGAAGCTTTCCGTCGAATTAAGCGAAATACTTGATTTGATCAGTTTTGTCTTGCACTCTGAGAAACCTGTGGGTAAAACCACTAAACGCCTGAAACAACGTCACAAGATATCACCGCGCGCTTGTGGATTGAGTGGTGCAGCCCAGGAAGCCCAAGAATCAGGATATTAAGGTTGTGAAGTCTTAAAAATCCCTGTGCCTTCAGCCCAGGCAGTGCCAAATCTGCACCGCTCAGATTTGAGTCAGTTTCAGGCCACGGAAGTCCGGCTATAACCAGCACGAAGTTGGCAATCAGCTGGTAAATCGGAGATAAACGCCCGCCCCTGCCCCTTAAGCTTGCCATAGAGCCATAGCGGCTATTAGGGCTAGGCGTTACCAAAATTTTCGGGAAGATCGTAAATCGACAGCCCCGCCTGAATCATAGATTCAGACGGGGCTTGCCATTGTTCTGAGATTAATCGCAGGGGGTCAAGTTCAGAGCCTGTTGCAGGGCTGCCAATTCATCCCGATGAGCTGTAACGGTTATCAGGCTCTGCGCCTGTTCCGTACCCTCACGAGGGGAATCCTCTAACTTTAACGATACCTGCTCAGTCCGCCCAGCTTTTTGCCAGTAAAACAAACCAGCTAAAGGCGACAAGAGTTCTAACCCCAGAAATAGAGTTGCTGCCCCTGGGAACAGCTGGGACAGAACCAGAGATAGACAAAGTAGTCCAACCGCCGCCAACAACGATAAAAAGATCGCCAAAAACCAACTGGGGCGGACAAAACCTTGGAAAACCACCTGGTTTTGCGCCGCATCCACAGCGGCAACCCGGTAAGCTCGTTGCGTAAAATACTGCTGTAATTGAGCCAACAGGGATTCTTGCGGTTGCCCGGATATCAGCTGGACGGCTTGGGTTCTGTCTTTGACGGACGCCTTAATAAAGAAAAACAATCCGACCGACAACAATATTGTCAGCAGGAATGTTGAAGAAAGAATCGTTGTGTTCATCCGTTTAGATCCGGGTCGGTAGGCTTGCAAAAATTTTACAAAAATTTACCGACCCTAACTCCCTACTTTGACTGGTTATCTGGCACTGGGTTTGGTTGGAATTGGATAATTGTTCCGGCTGGCATACTCGTGCCAAAGACGAGCCAAGTCCTGAGCGCGATCGAGCCAATCCACCCTGACTCGATACATGCGACGGGGACGTCCGCGCCCCTCTACTTTTTTCCAGTAACCAGCGATCGCCTGTTCTTCCTCCAGGAATTTCAGCGCGCTGTAGAGGACTGTATCCGACAGCCGGAAAGCTGGGTATTCGGTTTCGATCAGTTGAATTAGCTCAGTTCCATAGGACTCTCCTCGCACTAAAACCGCAAGTACGTAGCACACTGCTAGCTCCTTGCTCAGATAAATCGGAGGAGGACAATGAAAAAACTGGTAAATGTCGTCTACTTTCATGTGCATAATCCACGGCTCCACCCCGTCAAACGCATTTAAACGAACAATTGAGAAGCTGTAAGTCTGTACCATAGCCACAGAAGAAATTCACGCTTGGCTTTTGGGAAACTGACGCAGCTCATCCCTCAGTACCGTCAAAGGTATTGAGGTTACATCCTCAACCTTGGGGAACGGCTGAATACGATCAATTTTAGACAGTGAATTCTGGGAGTGCCTAACAGACTTAATAACGATACCAGTCTTAACCTTTAAACGAGACTCAAACTGGTAGTAGATAGCACCATCAGAACCCGAATATAGATCGCGAGGGAAGATGATTGTGTCAATGATAGAGCCAGATCTACGGCTGAGGCTACATCGCCAGGGACCTTTTGCAGTGATCGCTCTACGGAGAACTGTTAAATTTTGTTGTTTCCAACAATTGCTGCGAGCTAAAGTGGCTATCTCTACCTGGCAAGACTCGCTTGGGTACGCCAGTCTTTCCCACCGGGAACGCCCCAGGAGGGGACTGGGTTCTGATACCGTTGGGATTGGTAGCGGCGTTCCCTTCAGGGCGTCTTTGAGCAACCATAACCGGATTGGTCAAAACTGTTTTGTGGTAAAGTGCCAAACTACCCACCAAGGCAACCGCACAACTGCCACAGGTAAAACGCTGTCCCCATAAAGAAATTAAGGATTGAGACTGCATAACCTAGTTCCTTTCCATAACTGCGTTCGCTATTCGTGGCGTAGGCAATTGCACCCAGATCCCGGATCGCGAACGACCATCCAGACAAACGGCAGCACACCGGATGCGGTGACGACCCGCTGTGCTTGAAGTGTCTTCTTTAATTACGTTTTCCCATATCCAGTCAGTTTTAATCGGTATACCTATGACAGATCAATCAGAGTCACAATCAGTCCCTGCTCCTCTGCGGCAAATCGCCAGGACTTTTAGCAGAACCGGCTGGATTAGCTTCTGGTCTCAGGTAGTGCTAGGAGTAATTTCAGGCGTAGTCTTGCTGGTGTCGTCAGCCTTCGGTCGCAACACCACAGTCAATAATCCTGGAACGGGTTTTGGCGCCTTTTTAGCGGTTTGCGGACTGCTGGTGTTGGCTGGCAGCATTTACATGGCTTTCCGCTACACTTCCATTGCCAAACAGTTACAGTCTCCCAATCCCTCCCAGCGCCCTCGCAAAGCCGATACGATTCAAGTTTTGCGCCTGGGATTGATGGTGAATTTAGCAGGCATGTTAATTACGCTTTTCGGCGCCTATGCCATTGTCGGCACTCTGGTGGGAAAAGCGCTCTCAATCGGTCAAACCGCCTTGTTAGACCCCAGCCGGGGGATTAGCGGTTTTGATATGTTTGTCGTGCAGGCAAATATTAATACTATCGGCGCTCACTTTGTGGGAATTGTCGCTACACTCTGGCTGCTCCATCGTATCAGTCGGACTTGACATTCTCCCCGACTTGTTCAGGACTTACGCACGCAAAGCCAAAAACAAAGGTGATGCGTCAATCTCGCGCCTCTACACCCACGATTTTTCGGAGTAACTAGGCACGCAACCCAAAAACAAAGGTGATGCGTCAATCTCGCGCCTCTACACCCACGATTTTTCTTAGAAACCGGGTTTTTCCCGCCATCACTGACGAGGTTTCTTGGTTAGTCCTTGCACCTTACCAGAAGGGGTTTCCCCCTTCGTACAGCGGGTCAAATCATCCCCAGGCATTACTTCAAAGAAAGCTGTGATTTTGCCCAGCCGCGCCCAGTTCCTCTCTGCCTCAACTGGAATACAGTGGAGATACCCGCGATCGCACCAGTAGCAAACAGGCTATCCTAATCTATTGGCAGGTATCTAAGGACAATCGGTGCTAGACCTCAAGCAAATACGCGAAAATCCACAACAAGTCCAACAACGACTCGATCGTCGCGGCGCGGGTCAATATGACATCGAGCCGATTTTAGAGTTGGATCGTTCCCAGCGGCAATTAGAGAAACAGCGCAGTCAACTGCAAGCTCGCAGTAACGAAATTGCCAAATTAATCCCTAAAAAAATTAAAGAGCTTGGCGATGCTAACGCGGCAGAGGTTCAAGCTTTAAAGGAAGAAGGCAACCAAATAAAGACCCAGTTGGGTGAACTAGAGCCAAAGGAAAAAGACCTCAAATCCCAAATCCAAGCGCTTTTACTAGCACTGCCCAACTTGCCTGGCGAAGCCACCCCCGTCGGCAAAAACGAAGACGAAAACGTCGAAGTCCGCCGCTGGGGAGATGAATACATTCCCCAAAATCCCAATATTCTGCCTCACTGGGAAATCGGTGAAAAACTAGGTATTCTCAACTCAGAACGCGCGGTTAAAGTCGCCCAAAGTCGCTTTGTGATGCTGATTGGATCCGGTGCGGCGCTGGAGAGGGCGCTGATTAGCTTCATGCTAGACCGACAAACGGCGGCTGGTTATATAGAAGTTCTGCCACCCGTTTTGATTAACAGCCAGTCTCTCACCGCCACGGGGCAGTTGCCCAAATTTGCGGAAGAAAGCTTTAAATGCGACCCAGATGACCTGTGGTTGGCTCCTACAGCGGAAGTGCCGGTGACAAATCTTTACCGGGATGACACCTTGGAAGCCTCCCAACTGCCCATCTATCACTGTGCCTATACGCCTTGTTTTCGGCGGGAAGCGGGGGCTTATGGGCGGGATACAAAAGGTTTAATTCGACTGCACCAATTTAACAAAGTCGAGTTGGTCAAATTGGTTCATCCCGACAAGTCGGAAGAAGAACATCAATCGCTTGTCCGGGATGCCGAGGCGATTTTACAGGCATTGCAGCTGCCTTACAGGGTGATAGAACTTTGTACCGGCGATATCGGCTTTGGGGCGGCAAGGTGTTATGACCTGGAAGTGTGGCTACCCTCGTCGGGTAAATACCGGGAAATTTCCAGTTGTTCCAATTTTGGTGATTTTCAGGCAAGGCGGGGCAATATTCGGTTCAAGGAAGCGGGGAAGAAAGGCACTCAGTTTGTCCATACCCTCAACGGTTCCGGACTGGCGGTGGGGCGTACAATGGCGGCAATATTGGAAAATTACCAACAACCCGATGGGACGATACGGATACCGGAAGCGCTACAACCATATCTGAAGCGGGATGTGCTGTGAAGCACAGTTCTTTAGAATGTAAGGAAACGTGTAGCGGAGTTTAGTTAAATTTATCTATGTCAGTATTGGCAGCGATCGCAGTCCTGGCTCTCCTGATCTTGGTACACGAACTAGGTCACTTTATGGCAGCCCGCCTTCAGGGAATTCACGCTAACCGCTTCTCCCTGGGTTTTGGCCCGGTTTTGTGGAAATATCAAGGCCCAGAAACAGAATACGCTATCCGAGCATTTCCTTTAGGCGGTTTTGTCGGCTTCCCTGATGATGACCCCGATAGTACTATCCCCCCCGATGACCCGAATCTGCTCCGCAACCGACCGATTTTAGACAGGGCGATTGTGATTAGTGCCGGAGTGATTGCTAACCTGATCTTTGCTTACTTAGTCATACTGCTACAGTTTGGTATCTTGGGAATACCAGCAGCAAGTAAGCCAGGGATTTTGATTCCTCAACTGATTGCCGAAGTCAGCGAAGTTAGTCCCACAGCTGCTAATGCCGGGATAAAACCAGGTGACGAATTCTTGGTTGATGGTAAAAATTTTGAATTTTATTGGGATCAGGAAAAAAACCAAGGAGAATTGCTTTCCACAACTTCAAGCAAGCAAATAAAGTTGCTTGTCAGCCGTAAAAACGAGAAAGAGCCAAAGGCAGTCTATCTAACTCCTAAACTAGGAGCAGATGGTAAGGGTCACATAGGTATTAATTTGGCTCCCACTGCGGCAGTGAAAGCAGGAATCAAACCAAACGACGTTATTTTGGCAGCAAATGGCAAGTCGTTTGGTACTTCGTTAAATGACATCCAAGAATTCAGGGAATTAATCAGAAATAGTTCAGGGCAGCCAGTTGATATGCTCGTGCAGCGTGGCGAGCAAAAACTATCCTTGAACGTGACTCCTGAACGTACAACAAAAGGCTTCCGCATTGGAGTACCTCTAACCTTTAACGGCGAACAGGTGTACAGTCGAACCCAAAATGCGTTCCAGCTTTTTAGTGCATCTGCTGAAAGATTTCAGCAGATAGTTAATTTGACAATTAATGGATTTGGGCAGCTAATCGGTAACTTCAAAGAAACAGCAGAACAAGTGGCTGGGCCAGTTAAAATTGTGGAAATAGGTGCTAAATTAGCCCAAGAAAATGCAGCTTACTTGTTTAATTTTGCGGCTTTAATCAGCATCAACCTGGCGATTATCAACATTTTGCCCTTGCCAGCACTCGATGGCGGTCAATTAGCCTTTTTACTGATTGAAGGCATTCGGGGTAAGCCATTGCCAACTAAAATTCAAGATGGGGTGATGCAGACAGGTCTGATGCTACTGTTGGGACTGGGAATCTTTCTGATTGTCCGAGATACTGCTAACTTGGAAGGAGTTCAAAGGTTATTCCGGTGAGCATTATCCGCAAGTGGTCGTCTAAGCAGCAGCGCGCGTTAGAGATACTGATTCGTCTCAAGCGACTTTATCCCAACGCGACTTGTACGCTTAACTACGAGACGCCAGTGCAGCTGTTGGTAGCAACGATTCTTTCTGCTCAGTGTACCGATGAGCGAGTCAATCAAGTCACGCCTCTGTTGTTTGGCAGGTTTCCCGATGCCGTCAAGATGGCGACGGCAGATTTAGCAGAATTAGAAACCCTAGTCCGTTCTACCGGCTTTTATCGCAATAAAGCTAAAAATATTCAAGCAGCTTGCCGCATGATAATCGAAAAATTTGGCGGCAAGGTGCCCAAAACGATGGAACAGTTGCTCGAATTGCCAGGAGTGGCGCGTAAAACCGCAAATGTTGTCCTAGCTCACGCCTACGGCATAAATCAAGGCGTCACGGTAGACACCCACGTCAAGCGCCTGAGTAACCGTCTCGGTTTAACGGAACATGCAGACCCCATCCGCATCGAGCGCGATTTAATCCGCTTATTACCGCAGCCTGACTGGGAAAACTGGTCAATTCGACTAATTTACCACGGTCGCGCTGTTTGTACGGCCAGAAATCCCAAATGCGGCGCTTGCGTCCTTGCCGACCTTTGTCCTGCGGCGAATTTACCCCAAATCGATGCAGGTGTCGAGGAAAATAAATCCTCTGGTATTGTACCCGCCGCGAAACGCTAAGATAGAAAATGCTGTCTTCACAGATTCACAAAAACAAGCACCATTCATGGCTAAAAAGAGCATGATCGAGCGCGAGAAAAAACGCGCTAAACTCGCAGAAAAGTATGGCGACAAGCGGGAAGAATTGATGGAACAGTTTGCCCAAGCAACTTCCCAAGGGGAAAAGCTGGAAATTCACCGCCAAATTCAACAACTACCCCGTAACAGCTCTCGTACCCGCCAGCGGAATCGCTGCTGGGTCACGGGTCGTCCTAGAGGATATTATCGGGATTTTGGTCTGTCGCGCAACGTCCTGCGCGAGTGGGCGCATAAAGGTTTGCTTCCCGGTGTGGTCAAATCTAGTTGGTAGCTTGATTTTGGTAATTGGTAATTGGTAATTGGTAATTGGTAATTGGTAATTAGCTATGACCGATGACCTATAACCTATTACCAAGTCTAAAATTCATTGTCCGCAGCAGCGCTCAATGCCTAGACTGTCTAAAAGCAAGTCGCTTACAGCATTAGCGATGGCAAACTCGCTGTAAAAACTGTTGGAAAAGTCAAACGCCTGCATCTCCGTTACAATCGCGATTACGAGCGATCCCAGGTCATTTTCGCCTTCCATTCGGTGTCGGATGTAGATCTGGGTAGCTCGGCGAGCAATCTCCTGATTCACCGCTTCCGGGATAAACTCTCGATTAAGCCAATTTAGCAAGGTATTTTGCAACCATTCTCCTTCTTGCTGCGGATTTTGGCTAGCGGGTAGTGTAATTGGCGGGATTGGTTCTGACATGATTGCTAACCATCCTGAGGACTTGACAAGTTATACGGTTGAAATTCCTATTTAATTTTAATTTAACAATTTGGCCTCAGATCGCCGTCAGTCTTGTACAACGGTAACTAGGGGTGGCTTTTCATCTTCTTTGGTTTGTTTTGAGGTATCTTCAATAATCTTGGCTTTGACCAATTCAGCAAACATTTGATTAATGGAAAATCTCAAAGCATTTGAATGGTGTTGATAGCAAACTTGATAAATTCTTTGTTTGGTATAAGTTCGGGTTGGCTTATTGTATATTTTATTCAGCTTGGTTTGTACTGATACGTCTGGAGTAGAATTTTCATACCAATATAACTTATAAATGTGACCGGATTCGTAGGAAACAGTGAGCATAGCCTCATCAGTACCCACAAGGTGTAAAGTATAAACATTATCTTTTTTCTTGATTTGGCAATAGCCCCAATCTTTCTGGGTTTTATTGAGGAGATGGGTTAAAGTACTCTCAAGGAGTGGAACTTGCTCAAACTTTTTCATAGCATTAAAGCTTGGGTTTAAACCGGATTTTTATAGACAAATTAATTGTAGCTTAGTAAAAATATTACCAGAATCAGCCGATATATGCAGCTTGATATTACCGCAATAATCGAGGGATATGCTCAGGGATACTTCCTCATGGCAGATGAAACGGGGAATTTGGGGTGGTATTCTAGCCGCAAGCGGGCGCTAATTCCCTTGGATTCACGGTTTCGCTACCCGAAGTCGCTGCGTCGGGTGCTGAATAGCGATCGCTTCACCGTAGCCATTAACCAAGATTTTAAAGCCGTCGTTGCCGGATGTGCTGGCAGGGAAAGCACCTGGATCTCCAGGGAGTTACAGGAGATTTACTGGGCGCTTTATCAAAGGGGAATTGCTCAAAGCTTTGAAACTTGGGAAGGAGATCGACTCGCAGGAGGGATTTTAGGAATTGTCATCGGGGGCGCTTTTATCGGCGAATCGATGTTTTACCGCATTCCAGAAGGGTCGAAAGTAGCAATGGTAAAGTTAGTACAACGACTGCGGGATCGGGGGTTCGTCGTGTTTGATGCCCAGATGAACAACCCCCATCTAGAAAGATTTGGAGCCTATACCGTTACAGAAAAAGAATATCAAACCCTGCTCCAACAAGCTCTAAGTCGTCGTTGTTCTTTACTCTAGGATATGAGAATTTGAATTTATATTCTCCCATGCTCCCATGCTCACCTGCTCACCTGCTCACCCGCTACCTTAGATTCAGTTACCAGGGTTAAACTAACCCATCCACCCTTGGCGTCGTAACTGCGAATCATCCGCTGTCGTTGGTTAGGTGCGTGCATCCAACCCACTTCCAGGATAAAAGCTTGACGGTTCTTAATTTGCCAGGGACAGTTACAAGAAGCACCGTTAGGTAACAACAAGACTTGTACGGGTTGGGAACCTTGGTCAAAATAGAGGAATTTGCCATCAATTCTGGCAGATGAGGTGATGGTGCGATCGGCAAAACTGAGTTGCTGCACCAAACGACCGGCATCATTAAGATAAATTTGCAGTTTAGTGGGATAGATATCAGGCGATCGCAAGTCAGGATAAATCGTTACAGCTTGTCCCTGCCATTCGCCCAACAGGTCATCTACAGTTAAATTAGGCTGTTCTGCCACTACAGGGGGATTGGGGCTGTTATTTTCTCCTCTGAGTTTTTCCCGAATCAGGGTGATTTTCTCTAGCTGAGAATTGCGATTATACATTTGTAGCAGGCGCAGACGGCGATCGGTCTCAATTAAGCCTAACTCAGCACCGAATTCAGAAAAGGGTGAAAACTGCATCGCACCTTGGGAAAAAGCACCATTGTTGAAAAACAAGATGCTGCGATTGAGATAACTGTACTCCAGAACCAACTCCTGTGGTTCTAGTTCTCCCGTGGGACTGGTTAAAGGAAGATAGCGACGAACTATCTGGCGGATGGTTTTGTTGTCGTTCAATCCTTGGAGAGAAACTACCGTAGGTGTATCTTCAAGTAATTCTCCCTGAGGTGAGAAGCTGGTAAACGAACCCTGCCAGACACCTAGATTTTGCAGCAAACATTCCCATTGCGATCGCAAGGCTTGTCCATATATATCCCACTCTCCCATCGGTTCAACTCCAGATTCACCAACTTTCTGCGGGTAAATTACTAAGTATTATCGCTTACCATTCACCCCAAGGCTTTCCAGGCTAAGGATTGACCCCAGACACCTTCGGCCTAAAATTGACTACAAATAGGCATTATTACGGAAATATTAGTTGAGCGTAAACAGAAACATTAAAGTATATGACGTGGGTAGTGAGGAGTTTCAGAAATGGTATTTATCGTCGGCACGCCCAATAGCGATTTTCTCAACGGGACAGCAGAGAATGACACAATTCTCGGTCTCGCTGGGAATGACACGGTGCTGGGAGAGGACGGCAACGACCTGCTATTCGGCTTTGAAAACAACGATATCCTCTACGGCAATAGGGGGAACGATACTCTCCGGGGAGGTCAAGACAACGACCAGCTGTACGGAGGTCAAGACAACGACCAGCTGTACGGAGACAAGGGAAACGATACGGTTTCTGGCGACCAAGGTAGCGACACAATATATGGTTTAGACGATAACGACCTGCTATTTGGCGGTCAACAAGATGATGTTATCTTTGGCAACAAGGGCAACGATACCATCCGAGGCGGTAAAGATAACGATCTGCTGCAAGGAGGCAGGGACAACGATCAACTGCATGGCGATCTGGGTAACGATAGCCTGTATGGCGATCTGGATAACGACTTCCTCTTTGGCAGTGACGGAAACGACTTTATATCCGCTAACCAAGGCAACGACACCATCAATGGCAACATGGGCAACGACACCGCCTATGGGGGTCAAGGTAACGACATAGTGCGGGGAGGAATGCAAAATGACTCCCTGTTTGGAGACAAGGGCAATGATACGTTATACGGAGACTTGGGTGACGACACGATCTATGGCGGTGCCGATAGCGACTTGATATTCGGCGACCAAGGTGAAGAAAGTCAATTTGGCGGCAGCGGTAACGATGTTCTGTTCGGCAACGAAGGGAACGACACGATATTTGGTCTTGGTGGTAACGACGTCATGTACGGCAACCAAGGGGATGACATCCTTGTGGGCAACATGGCTAAAGACACCCTCTATGGCGGACAGGACGACGATACACTGCGGGGAGGGATGGAAAGCGATCGCTTGTTTGGCGACAAAGGCAGCGATGTTCTCTACGGCGACCTTGGTGCCGATACCCTCACGGGCGATGTCGCAGGCGACACTATCAGCGACACCTTCGTTATCGGTCGGGTAAGCGAAATACCGAATGCTGCAACTAAAACAACTGGCGGTCCCAAACGAGAAGATGCCGATGTTATTACTGACTTTCAAGCTTGTATCGATTTCATCTCGCTAACTGGCGGTCTAACTTACGACAATTTAAATATCTTCCAAGGAACCGGCGCTGATGCTGCCAACACGATTATTCAGGATAAAGGTACGGGCGAGTTTTTAGTCGTTTTGCAAGGGTTTAATAGAGAAAAAATCGATGGCACTTCATTCATCCCAGCAGGACCTCCGGATGTGCGGATTATAGCCACCGATGGGTTCGCAACCGAAGCTTCCATCGGCAGTCCCATAGATACAGGCGAGTTCACGATTTCTCTCCCTTGTCCTACAGAAAAACCGCTGCCGATAAATTACACTATTTCAGGCACAGCCACCAAAGACACCGACTACAACCCCTTAAGCGGTGTTGTCATTATTCCAGCTGGTTCTAACACTGTCACGATTCCGATTATCCCCCTCGGCGATACTTTAGCGGGTGAAGGTAATGAAACCGTGACGCTAACCCTGGTTGACCTTCCCGGTTACAACCCGCAAACCCCCTTAACCGCTACGGTGAACATTGCCGATGGGCCAATTGTACAACCCGGTGCGCTACCGATTGTTTTTGTCACCGCACCTGACCCGACTGCATTTGAACAGGGATCTAAAGCCGGTACGTTTCAATTCTCGCGGACTGGTGGCGATACCAGTAAAGACCTCACGATCAATTACACAGTTAGTGGCACAGCTTCTAGCGATGACTTTAACGCAGGTGCATTAACGGGTTCAGTTACGATTGCCGCAGGTAAAACTGTCTCTGATTTAATTCAAATTGTACCCACTAATGTGGGTGGCAGCGAACCAACCGAAACGGTGACGGTCAGCATCGGTCGAAATAGCGATTACATTGTAGCTGCGCCAGATACAGCGACGGTCAGCATTATAGATGAGCAACCGTTAAATCTGTCAGCAGCGGCCGAGCCGATTCTGGTATTTGACCAGAATGGCACATTCCGGTTTGGTCGCACAAACATTAATACAGCTGTCACCGATGCTCAAAATAACGACATCATTTTTCTGCGAGCAGGTACATACAATAACAACGCTGGCGATTCAACGATTACTATCAACAAACCGTTGACGTTCCGCGGACCGAATGCGGGGACAAACCCCACCAACGGGGTAACAACGAACCCGGCAATTGTGACCGTCGGCACAGCAAATCAACCAGTTTTTCAGGTTGTTTCTGGCAATAACGTCACGTTTGAAGGGTTGCGAATTCGCACCAATGGGCAGAATGCCATTCGATACCAGGTTACCGTAGACAATAGTCAACAGAATAATAATATCGTCATTCGTCAAAATGAATTTGACGGAGCTGGACCGGCAGATAGCGGTATTATCTATTTAGACTTTTTGGGTCAAGCAAATTCATCGGCAAGAATCTCCGAAAACTTGATCCGCGATGTCACGACAACCACCGACGTTACAAGTGGAATCCAGGCATTTCGCATTAGCGGTAATACGGTAATTTCCGATAACTTGATCGCTAACCTAACCGGACCCGGAATCGCCGCCGACGCGCTCAATGGCGCAGTGAATTCCAATCTAATTGCCAACAATAGGGTCAGCAATGTAGGAGAACAAGGGATTCAACTCGCAGGTGGCAACGCCAATATTACCAACAACAAAGTCACCAACGCCAACACCACCAGTGGGGCAGATCGAGGCGGTATCCGACTGCGGAATTCCGGTTTAAACCCTGCCATCAATCTAGGAACCGCAAACATTACCGGAAACGTCATCACCAATTCGTTCAACGGTATATCTATTAGAGATGGAGACAATATCACCGGAACTGTTAACGTCAATCGGAATAACCTGATTGGGAATAGCAATGCCGCTTTTTACCACGGCGGTACTGGGACGATCGATGCCACCAATAACTGGTGGGATTCGCCTACAGGTCCGTTCGGCACCAGTGGACCTTCTGCAATCGCCGGAACGGGTGCTGGCAGTGTCAACTTCGATCCGTTTGCGATCGTGCCTTTCTAAGGCATCTTTTCCCAATCAAGCAATGGGGGAAATCGGCAGGAGGGAAAAGGGTAATTCTCTGACCGCCTCCGCTCCCCCCATTGTCCAAATCTCCCAGGAATTAAGCAAAGAAACCCGGTTTCTCTAAAAAATCGTGGGTTTGGTGGCGAGAGATCCCAGAAGAAACCCGGTTTCTCTCAAAAATCTTGGGTTTGGTGGCGAGAGATCCCAGAAGAAACCCGGTTTCTCTCAAAAATCTTGGGTTTGGTGGCGAGAGATCGACTCAGAAACCGGGTTTCTAGGAAAAATCTTGGGTTTGGTGGCGAGAGATCGACTCAGAAACCGGGTTTCTGGCAACGCCCTTGGGTAAGTCCTGTCTCCCTGACTCACAGTGTTTGAGATTAAGATGAAAGTAAGAATGGGAAATTACTGTTTTGGTAACGGTTAAATGGCTTCTGAGGTTTTGGTGGAAAAGAAAAAGTTAGAAAATCCGCCTTTGGAAATTCACTATCTGGGCGATCGCGCGTTACGCTACCCAGCTAAGCGCATTGCCAAGGTAGATGCGGAAATCCGCGACCTGGCGCGACAAATGCTGCAAACGATGTACAGCGCCGATGGCATCGGTTTGGCAGCCCCCCAAGTGGCGATTCACAAACAACTAATCGTTATTGATTGCGAACCGGATAACCCAGCAAATCAACCGCTGATTCTGGTGAATCCCACGATCAAAAAGGCCAGTAGAGACATCTGCGTGGCTCAGGAAGGCTGTCTGAGCATTCCGGGGGTTTATTTAGACGTAAAACGACCCGAAGCCATTGAGGTGTCTTATAAAGATGAATACGGGCGTCCTCGGACAATAACCGCGACTGGACTGCTATCCCGTGCGATTCAACACGAAATGGATCACTTGACTGGGGTGCTATTTGTAGACCGGGTAGAAAATCGTTTGGCGCTAACCCAAGAGCTAGATAAACACGGCTTTTCGACCCAAGCGGTCAAACCAGTAGCATAAGGAGTTATATATCGTGAATGTAATGACTCCAAAGAGCGGTTTATTTTTGGGCGCTGCTTGTATCAGCGCGATCGCTGCGGTTGGTTCCATATTCGAGCTGTCTTCGGGAAACCCTGAATTAGGCACGATGGTCACCACTACGATCCTGTTAATTAGTGTCCCTCTAACTGGATGGCTTTTCTGGGCTGCTGTTAGAGATGCAAAAGCAAACCAATAAAGTAGTAAAGCAAGTTGCTAGTTATAACTTGCGCGTTGCTAATAGCTAATTGCTAATTGGGAGAGAGAAGATCTTACTAATATCGTGACATTAGCCATTAGCCGCACTTTTGAGATAACTAGCAGCTAGAGTTAGTCGTTGCTCAAAAAGTCGTTGGCGACCCACTAGAGAACCGAAAATGACAGGGTTTGACCGTTCTGTAGGATTTCTCAGGCATCTGTCCCCTAGTGGGTTAGGGGAATCTCAACTGCGCCACAAACTGACAACGACGGGTGAAGTTATTATCGGGCGAGACTTCGGCTGCGAAATCGTTTTGGACTCGGATGAGTACGGGATGGTGTCCAGGCGTCATGCCGCAGTCCGCCCGGTAAATGCTGGTATCTGGGAAATTTGCGACCTCAATAGCGCCAACGGCACTTACGTCAACGGGGAACGCTTGCAGGGATGCCGCTATTTGCGAACGGGCGATCGGATTCAGTTGGGTAAAAACGGCCCGGAATTTATCTTTGAGTACAACCCGATCAGCCAAACTCCGGGGTCGTTTCGCTCAGCGCCAACCCACGCTGCTAGACCATTGATGGCAACACCAGCCATCTCAAATCCTTCTGGTAGGTTAGATCGGGTTACTATCAGCCAACTGTTTCCCATCCTCTCCACTGGACGACAGCTCAAACAAAAAGCTTTTTTGATGCCAGCGATCGTCACAGTGGGATTTGTGGTGCTGATGTTTACTGCGGTAGGAGAGCCGCTGGCGTTCAACATGTTGCTGGCAGCTTATCTGGCGGGTGCTGCTTACTACTTTGTTTACCAGCTCTGCGGCAAGCATAAACCTTGGTGGGTGTTGTTGGCATCTGCCCTCATGACTGTCTTGATTTTAGTCAGTCCCCTACTACAGGTATTTTTGCTAATTTTTCGCGAATTCCTGCCAGGAAGCATCCCCACTGAAACCGAGTCTGTCAGCTTTCCGGTTTTGCTGATGCGAATGTTTTTTGGAGCAGGATTGATGGAGGAACTGCTGAAGGCGTTGCCCGTGGTAGGAGCCTATTTACTGGCACGCCAGCTGCCATCACCTTGGCGAGAACGTATCGGCGTCTGGGAACCGCTGGATGGGATTTTGCTGGGAGCTGCCTCTGCTGTAGGTTTTACCCTATTGGAAACCCTGGGACAGTACGTACCTGAGGCGATCCAGAACGTGACGTTTCAGGCGGGAGAAGGCGCCGGACAACTTGTAGGATTGCAGTTGCTGATTCCTCGCATTATGGGGTCTGTCGCCGGACACATGGCCTATAGCGGCTATTTGGGGTATTTTATCGGGTTGAGCGTCCTCAAACCCCGCAACTTCTGGAAAATTCTGGGGGTGGGTTACTTAAGTGCTGCCGGACTCCATGCGCTTTGGAACGCAACGGGGTTTTTCAGCGGGTTCGGATTGGCAGTGGTCGGGGTTTTATCCTATGCTTTTCTAGCGGCGGCAATCCTGAAAGCCCGTGCCTTGTCGCCGACGCGATCGCAAAATTTCGCCACCCGTTTTATTACTCGTCCGTAGTTTCCAATTCATCTAAAGCGATGCGCGCGATCGCTAAACTCAAACGCGCCCGTTCTATTTCCGATAACTCAGTCCAATCTAGAGGTCGAACTGCTCCCAAGGCTAATTCAACCGTTTCGGCTTCTGCGCCCCGCATTGCATAGGCTAAAGGACGCGCCAACACTTGCAAATCGTCTTCTGCCCAATTGGGAAGTAATTCCTGGACGCATTGTATCATTCGATCCATTAAAGACAGTGCCGGGGCAGGATATGCGGTGGCGTCAATTAGTTCGCTGGCTTTGGTAGCGATTGCATCTAACCAGTGGGAAGGAACGCGACAGGCAAACCGATCTGATAAAGATGCTTGCAGGCGTACCAAAATCCCGTTGGGAACATTTTCAGGCCAAAGTTGTTCTATCTCAGAGAAGAAAGCTGCGGAGCGCGTCCTTATTTCCGTCGCCGACCAATCCTCTAAAGTAAATTCCTGTTCTAGTTCGGCAAAAAAACCTTCCGACTCTGGCGCGAGTGGATTCCAGGGATAGGATACCTCTTCCTCCTGCCACAGTAGCTGCACTAGCTCCTGTACCGCTTGAGTCTGTAAGCGTTCAGAATATTCCGAATAACCGTTATTTGTGTTTACCATGATTCTGCTCCAACAATCCACTCTCTATGCACGCTGGTGTGGTTAGCTACACCAGCACTTCCACGAGTTCCGCAACTGGTCGCCATTTATTCAATTGTTTCTGTGTGACCTCAAAGTACATCAGTTATAGGGCATGGGATGCTCAGACCGGGGACGAGATTGGGGTCAAACTATGTGTCGATGACAAATTCCCAACTTTGGCCTTGGGAACTGCCAAACTTGAGCTGCATCCCTGACTGCAAAGGCACTTCTTGATGATGAACCTTTTGCCAACCCGTAGCGCCTAAAATCAGTGTACCGAAGCGAGATTCATCATTCAGAAAATAAGTTGCTTTTGCCTTATTTTCGATCCGCTCTTCGCGGCAAAATATTTTCGCATGTTTTTGAGAAACCCAGGGTTCGGGAATGACCAAATCGTTCCTTTGATTTCGTCCCACCCACATCAATCCACCGTAAATCCGCCAAATTTTATTTGTCGCTCCGACTCGGCGCAAGAAAGCACTGGGGCGGACTTGTCCGATCCAAGTCGAGGTATTGGGTAATTCGGTGATGCCGTCTAACGGTTGGATCAGCTGACCGTCAAATTCTGGATGCAAGTATAGAACCGGCAAAGTCCAGGCTGGTTGATTAAATTTATACAGCGTCAGCAGCTGCTGTCTTGCTACCGCCACAGCACGATCGATCGGCATCCGCTCTGCTAACGATCGGGCAAAAGTTTGTATAAAACTTAACGCTTCTTGGTCGGCGATGGCATCGCGCATGGCCAACACTGCTGGCACTCCATGATGGATCAGCACTTCTGCCAAACTGCTGCGGGGAATGCTAGTTTGTCCCTGGTGTACGGGTTGAGCGCCCCAGCAAGCATTGAAAACGGCGAGGGTGACGCGACACCGAGTCAGCACCTGCGCCAGTTCCGTGCCGTTCATGGTAACTCCTGGCCCCAAAAACAACAAGCCGCCGTCTGGGGCGGGTTCCCCATGACCCGCATAAAACATGATGTTGTAACTGCCGCTTTCCAACCGCGCAATTAGTTCGGATGGGGTTGGCTGGATCAGCGTATCCACCAGACAGGGAACAAACGTGCCAGAACCGCCCGCCGAACCGATCTGTCCGCTGTGTTCCAAAAGTTTGGTTAAAGTTCTCCCCTCTTTTTCCAGATCCAAACGGCTGGCAGTTTTGCGCCCAGTGGGAAGGTTCTCTCCTAAAATCAGCAGGATATTTAAAGCGTGATCCGTGCGCCGGGGCGGTAGGGGGTCAACATCGCTGGTGGTGCGACTGAATAGCAATTTTTGGTGGTTTAAAGAAATCGCTTGCGTCCCAGCTTGGGGTTGCATAATTTCCCAAGGCAGGACGATCAAGTCCGGGTCGCGAATTTCCAGACGCAACCGCAAAAATTGCTCCTGTCCGGTAGCGATGCCTTGGCTGTGTTCCAAACTGCGTTGAATCGGCCCATCGAATAACCATTGCCAAAGTTCAATTCCCAACTGTTGCATCAGACGACTGCTGTAACTGGTAGTCTGGTTAGAATAATCTGCAACAACAGGTGGTTTTGGGGGTTGAGAGAGGGAAAACATTTGTTGCCACCCCAACCAAGTTTGCGTCAAGGTTTCTAGCCAAATGCAGTCGTGGTGGACATATCCACCTGGATAAGGAGCTTTCACAACCCAGATGGCAAAGTGGTCTGCCCCAGCAGCTACCAGGCGATCTACGCTCAAGTTGAGGCAAGGACTCTCAGATGGCGACATTGAGAACACTGGATATTAAACCTAGACCTAGACTGTATCAATTTTCTGTCGAGATTGGCAGCAACAACCCGGACTAATCCGTAACAGCAGCGCATTTTCCCTGTCGTGGGGCAGGAACCGTTGAGGTTGGCAGCGCAAAGGAAGTAAGATCCGCTTCTTTGATCCAGCCGGTTTCTCCCGGTTCTAGCAGGGGATTTTCCTGGGGCGCCCCAGCGCGTTCGCGCCGCGTGCCCTCAGGCGTATCTCTCTGCGGCGGCGGACTGAGGTTGGTTGCAGTTGGGTTTTTCTTCACGGGTTCCTGATGTTGTACGGACTGAGCCGCAGTAGGTTTGACCGTTGTATTTCCTGCTCTGGTTTTGGGTAGCGAGCAAACTTTCAGCCTTAGCCAGACATCCTCCCCTGGTGTTGCCTGCTTGCTCAGGACTTGTAAAATGCTACCCGCGGGGACTTTTTTCTGCCCCGGTACGGTTGCCGATAAACCGGACTCTGGCACCGGCTGTTGGAACAGTACCAAGTCGCGGATCTGGCCCGAACCGCTTTCTGCTGAACTTTTGACTAAAATAAAAGACCCTGGACTGAACGAGGCTGGCGCAGCCGGACTTGAAGGCTTAGTAGAGGGGCTGGGACTGGAATTAAAAATAACCGACTTTACTTTCTGCCCTACTTCTGGTATCAGCAGGTAGGCCATAGCCCCGCCCAACCCCAAAAGCAGCCCAATGGCGCACAAAAGCGGTAACAAGCTGCCCTCGCGGCGTGGGGTTAAAAGCAGCCGCGTCTTGAGTACGGTAGATGGGTTTTGGGCCCTCCCAGAGGCAGGTCGCTGCGTACTGTGGATGGCAGTTTGGATATCGGGGGCGGGGGAGGATGTTCCATTACCCGTCAACCTACTGGGGAGCATTTCTGGGTTAACGCTGACTCGACAGTGAAGCAAACCCACGGTAACGTTGTCATGTCCGTTGAGGGTGTTGCCAATTTCGATCAGCCTGGCGGCGGCGCTTGCCAGATCGACTTTTCCGTCTAAAACTGGTATAATCTCCTCTTCCCAGAACTGCTCTACGCGATCGCCGTCGCTTAAACCATCGGAACACAGCAGGAAAATACAGTCTTCATCGACGACAAACCGCCCGACTGTAGGATGCAGGTTCATCGAGGAATTCATGCCCAATGCCTGAACCAAAGAACCCGACCCGATTTGTTGCAGTGCTTCCCGATAAAGAGAGTAACCCAGCCGCACTTCCCGCGAAGCCACATCATCGTCTAAGGTGACCTGATGGCATCCGCTGCGCGATATCCAGTAGGCTCGACTATCTCCCACGTGGGTGATGTAAATTTCATGACCGTAGGCTAATGCCATCACCAGGGTGGTTCCCATGCGTTGCCGTTGCTGTCGCTGTTCGGCATCGTTGCGCTGACTGATCTGGTCGTTAGCGGCACAAACTGCTATTTCTAATTTGGTTGATAGGGTTTCTGGTTGCCAACTGCCGTCATTTCTCACCTGCTGGAGTTGCTGTTGGATGGTTTCAACTGCCAATTTGGAAGCAACCATGCCCCCCTCATGTCCCCCGATGCCGTCGCAGACAATTGCCAAGGGAGTGTAGCTGGATGTATTTGAGCGTTGTTTGGACTGGGAATTTTGTCCTGAGAACTCAAAACTGTTTGGCATGTCGCTGTTCGGGTAGCGGGCATCTTCATTGCGCTGGCGGCTGGGGCCTTTATCGGTGCGGGTGATAATTTCATAGCTGCGGTCTAGAGTTTTCCCGCAGTTATTCAGTGCTAAATCTAACTCAGCAAGCAAGCGATCGCCGGATAGTTGCCCCTCAATCATTTGTTGGCACAGTTGTGCGATAAATTCCGCCACGATTGGGTTTGCGCCTTCTACCCATTGCCGCCACAGATCGCCAAGTTGGCTTAACGCTGGGGGCGAACGATCTTGTTGCAATTGCAGCAGTCGCACTAGCCCCCCTTCTACTCGCAGCAGGGTTGGACAAAGCAAGCTAGACGCAACCCCTTCGCTGCTAAACGGCTGCCACAGCGTCCCTATCTGCCACAACCAATTGAGCTGGCGCAATGGGGATGCGCCTTGCCAAACGTGGGTTAATTCGGGCACTAGCTGCGGTTTGACCTGTGTTTTTCGCTGCTGCTGTTCCCTGTAGATGGGTGCTTGCTCTAGCAGCCAAATTTCCTCAGTCTTGCCTTTTTTTTCCAGCGTCGCCACTCCGAAGACTTGAGGCACGTGCAGTCGATAGGGAAACAGCCGCAGGTAAGGGCTAATTGCGGGTGGAATATCCGATGGAAACTCTGGCGGCAACCCCGGTTTGGTATCGAGTACGATGCGATTGTGCTTCAAAGACCCTACCCCAAACCCCTGGCTGTCGCCGACTGGATGCTCCAGGTTCGCTGCTTCACTCGCGCTCTCGATCAAATAGCGCTCTGCCAAAAGTTGCCCTTGTGTTAAGCTTTCTATCCCCTTACCCAGAGCATACAAATACCGTTTGGGCAAAATGGCACGACACTGCTGGCAAAACCTGTGAGTCTCTGGATTGATTGCCTGACAGAAGGGACAACTAATCTTAGCTGTGTCGTGCATTAAGGTTCCTCGCGTCTATCAGCCTTCGGTGTGTTGTCAGCGGACACCGGCGCTCTCTACTTAAATTGCTGCATCTGTATCAACGAGCGCCTATTTTAGCGCTTGATTTTTGGGTTCAACATGGGCAATTTTCAGTTATATTCGCCCCTGGTTGGCCCTTGACCGGATTTTTCCATCATATCTGGGGTTTCCTGCTCCAGAGGCTGCATGCCGCCGCTTTGCCTCATCAGCCCGGGCCAAATTAATAAAAAGAAGCCCATCCAGGCAGATACTGGAATAGATACCAGAACCGTCACCCACAAGGTTTTGAGCAGCACCCAACTGCCGCCGATTAGGGTTATGCCAAAAAGCAGGATCGACCAAGGCTGGCACCACCAAGGTTTATAACTCCAAGGGCTTACAGGTTGTTGAGCAGACATGATATCTTTAAATAATAACTTTTGAGCAGCGTTAACAAAAAATTCCACAAGCTATAGATCGGTAGTTTTTATTTTATTAAATATTAGGTGGGGAAGCGGTTTGGGCTACTGAGCTACTCACCTCTTGCCAGCCAAATTTTAAATAGATTTGTTTATACAAATCTTTTTGCTATTCGATCTAGCTTTTGGATTATTTTAATGTTAGCGCATCAAAATCTTTTGGCGGATCGCTATGCCTGAATTTCAATTTAACCAATTGCCAGAGCAAAAGAATTCAGCGGCAGAATCACCTGAGAACCAAAAGGTGGCTCAGCAACTGGAAAACCTCAAGCGATCGCACTCCCAGCGCCATCAGTTAACGAACCTTGAGATTTGGGCGCTTGTCAGCACGATGGATGATTTTATTCCGGGTTTTTGGAGCCGTTTTATGGTCAATCGTCAAGTGGCCTTTAAAGAATTTTTAGAGCAAAAAAAGACAAAAGGATCTTAACTGGCTGCGTCCTCGATCCGGATTGCTCCGAACAAGGGAGAAGGATAAGGGAGAAGGCGAGGGGAAGCTTACCCCATAGGTCTCCCTAGAAACTCTGCCTGCTCAAAAGCGTTCAAACCATCTGCATCTATACGCTTCCTTCAGATGCCACTTGAGGCAAGCCCATACTGTAGTTGAGAACGCGACTGTTGAGGTTATAACTGATTTGACCGCTTTGTAGGAGACCGCGCACGAAATGCTCCAAATCCGAACCAATGCGACGGAGATTATATTCCGTCAAATCTTCGCCGCTATAAGACTCAACCAGTTCATCGAACATGCGATAAACCTGTTGCAGCGCTTCTTCGTTCCAATTCAATTCATTATCCGGATCGATATCCAACGTTAGAACGCTGTCGCTAGGTGCTAGCTCGTTGTTCTCGACCTCAGCAGCAAAAATCCGAATATGACGGGTTGTACACTTGAGCAGCATGGGGATAATGCTTCAATCGCCAAATACACTGGAACACATTGTGACATACTCCCCTACCCCTCAGTCGCGGACAAGCAAAAAAACTCTCTGGGGGGAGCGGGGGATATGCCTCCCTACCGCTGGCGCTACCCCATCTAAAAAAATCGCTTTTTCTCTCCTGGTAAGGCAAAGCCAGCACCGGCCTCTCTCCAGCGGTTTCTTTGGCTCGCCGAGAAAAGACTTCGCTTAGCCTTGATGTTTCAAAGGTGGGGATCAGCTCTGTTCTAGGAGGATTTTAATCGCCGTCATGGTATCATAACTTTACGCCAGCAAGTTCAGCGTCAAAATGTTGGTTTACGAGTTCAAGGTCAAAGGCAAGCCAACCCAGTACCAGGCAATTGATCAAGCGATTTGGATTGCCCAGTTCGTTGCCAACAAGTGCTGGCGGTACTGGATGGATAACAACAGGGTCAGCCGTGGGGATTTGTATCGCTACAACAGGCAACTAAGGGCTGAATTTCCCTTTGTTGCAGCCTTGAACTCTCATGCTTATCAGGCATCCTTGGAGCTTTGCTGGTCTGGGATGGCACGGTTTTACGACAACTGCAAAAAGCAGATTTCCGGCAACAAGGGATTCCCAAAGTTTAGGAAACACAGTCGTTCTGTAGACACACCGGAAGCTACACGCTTGGGGAGTCCGACCCTCTAGCTTCGTTGGAGCAAGGAAAGCGGGGTTAGGGTTGGACGTTGAATCAAGAATCCCCGCCCTTCGAGGGCTGGGGAGTGTCAAAAACTAGCTATAGTCAATTGCGCTTAAATAAACTAGAGTATCACCGATTAACAAAACACTAAGCTATGAAAGCGACAACTAGCCGCCAACCTTCTTCCGTAGCTGCCGGAATTTTCCAGCTAGTGGGAGTAATTATGATCTTGTCCTCCCTGATTGACTACGCAGTTTTACTGTTTCCCCCCGTTACACCGACTAACCTCAATCCCGAACAGTTGCAACTTCTGGGTCTGCAACAGACAGTTTCCGTTACAACCCAATTAATCGACAGGGGTATTATCCCAATGGTCGGTCTGGCTTTCCTGTTTGCTGGGTTTTGGATTGACAGCAATTCAGGAGCGACCAAAAAAGGGTTGTCAGGCATACTCCAACCCGGAGCGCTGGCATTGTCTGTATTATTGGGAATAGCATTTTTAGGGCTGACCTTTGTGAACGTAAACAGCCAGCGGTTGCTCAACCAACGGACGGTTGAGCAAATTAGTACAAGATCCCAGCAAGCAGAAACACAACTCAAAGACCGCTCCCAACAGGTTGCCGCTCTGGCTCAAGACCCCAGGAGGCTTTCTGAGTTGGATCAAGCGATCAGTAGCGGTCGAGTCCAAGGACAGCAGCGCGATCAGTTGCAGGCGATTAAACAGCAATTAGAGCAGTTTAAGCAAGACCCTAAAGCACTTGAGCAAAGAGTGAAGGAAGCTCAGACCCAAATTCGCAGCGAGCGGGATCAAACCCTGAAGCAAAGCCGACAAGACTTGATCAAGTCATCGGTACGCAGCGGCGTCAGCAGCTTGCTATTGGGGCTAGGCTACCTTGGTATTGCCTTTACCGGGGTCAGCGGTTTAGTGGGCGGTGTCAAACCTCCTCGTCGCTAAGGATTGAGCCATTACCAAGGCATTTGGTTAATCGCACCTGTGGAAATCATCGGGGTAGTATTGGGAATCATGTGTGTAGGATCGATAGATTTGTTGCTGTGACTGGAAGCTGGGCATGTTCTCGATTTATATCCTGACTTACAACGAAGAAATTGATATTGCCGCTTGCATCGAGTCAGCTTTGCTGTCCGATGATGTTATCGTGGTGGATTCTTGTAGTAGCGATCGCACCGTTGAGATTGCCAGCCGCTATCCGGTTCGTGTAGTGCAGCACGAGTTTGAAAGTCACGGACGCCAGAGGACTTGGATGCTGCAAGAAATCCCAACCAAACACGAATGGGTTTACATCTTAGAAGCCGATGAGCGCATGACTCAAGAGCTGTTTCAAGAGTGTTCGCAGGCAATCTTAAGTCAAAACTACATCGGCTACTACGTAGCAGAGCGCGTCATGTTTTTGGGACAGTGGATTCGCCGCAGTACCCAATACCCCCGCTACCAAATGCGACTGTTCCGCAAGGACAAAGTTTGGTTTACAGATTACGGTCACACCGAACGGGAAGTCTGCGATGGGCCAACCGGCTTTCTGAAACAAACCTATCCCCACTACACTTGCAGCAAAGGATTAAGTCGCTGGCTTGACAAGCACAACCGCTACTCGACTGACGAAGCTTACGAAACCTTGCATCAGCTGGAACGGGGAAATGTTAAGTGGATAGATTTATTCTTTGGGCGCTCGGAAGTAGAAAAACGGCGGGCGCTGAAGGATTTGTCGTTGCGTTTACCCTTTAGACCCCTGTTGCGCTTTATTTACATGTATTTCATTCTGGGGGGATTCCTGGATGGGCAAGCGGGATTTGCTTGGTGTACTTTGCAGGCTTTCTACGAATATCTGATTTTGCTCAAAGTCTGGGAAATCGAACACATGCCGTCACCCAAGTTAGAAGCAACCCAGATTGCGGATCTGGGGAAGTCTAATGTTGATTCGGTTGGGGTCAAACCTTCGTCTTAGCTAGAAAACGGCGTGCGGAAAACAGTGATTTCTGATACCATCTAGTCCATCCCCCGTATACGTGGAACAGGCATCTTGCCTGTTATGGGTAAACTTGAGCCAGTTGACAAAGAGTGGCCTAACTGTGTTCCAACGCCTAAAGCAGGACTTAAAAAATGACCTGATTGCAGGTCTTTTGGTAGTAATTCCCCTGGCTACCACGATTTGGTTGACGATTACCGTTGCCATTTGGGTGATTGATTTTCTCACTCGTATCCCCAAGTGGCTCAATCCGTTTGACGGCCTTCATCCAATCTTAGTTAACCTGCTGAATCTGGTGGTGGGACTCGCTGTACCGCTGCTGGGTATTCTGCTGATTGGTTTGATGGCACGTAATATTTTCGGGCGCTGGTTGCTCGATGTCGGCGAGCAACTGCTGCAAGCAATTCCTTTAGCCGGAGCGGTGTATAAAACGCTCAAACAACTGCTGGAAACTATCTTAAAGGATACTGGCGGGAAGTTTCGCCGCGTGATTTTGGTAGAATACCCCCGGCGAGGAATCTGGGCGATCGGATTCGTCACCGGATCGATCGGTGCCGAGCTTCAGTCTCAGCTATCTTCCAGACCGATGCTGAGTATTTTCGTCCCGACGACACCCAACCCGACCACGGGTTGGTATGCGATCGTCGCCGAAGATGAAGTGGTCGATCTATCCATGTCTGTGGAAGATGCCTTTAAGGTAATTATCTCCGGCGGCATTGTTAGCCCTAGCGCGATCGCTCCTTTGGCTATACCTCCATTTCAAGAGCGGCAGTTGAACCAACCCCTTTTGAAAGAAGAAGTCTAAATCAATAAATTGAGCCATTCCGCGCTCTAAAGATGCGCGGATTCAGGCTAGGAGTTGGGTACAGCTTTTCGCCCTGAACCTAGAGGGACAGCTATCTGGCTGGACTTTCCTAGCTATGGGGCGAACCGATCACCAGGGGTAATCAGCCACCTGCTTTCGGACGCGCTTACTTGCTTGCGATTTGATGATGATTCTGTCTTTTTACCGCCCGCCGGAACTGCTCCGTCCCTGAATGTTGTTGACATTCCGTAAAAAGACCATCCTGATTAGGGCAGTCGATTCGTTTCGGGTATGAATCGACATTATTTTCGCCACCTTCTCCGCAATTTCAGCTATAGAAAGAAGTTTGTTTTTTGGCGTTAATTTTTTAGTGCATTATGCAACACAAAAAACAACCTACTATAAAACCATGTTTGGTGCAAGTTTTTAGATAGAAAACTTAATAATTGTGACAGTGAATAAATTCGCCCGCGTCAGCTAGGGGCCCCGCAATAAATTGACGGGGCTACCAGCCTCCCGTTTCATTTTGGTGTACAGTGAGGCAGGGGGCAAGTGAGCAGGTGAGCAGGTGAGCAGGTGAGCAATTACGGTGTGGGTTTCACCAATCACCTTTGACAGAAACAGACGATTAAATTAAACGCGCCCCCCAAAGGTGAGCAGGTGAGGTTTTACCGTACAAACGATAATCTTGCCTTAAATCTCTCTGAAAATCCCACCTGCTCACCTGCCCACCTGCCCAAGATCCCCCTGCCGTCATGCCCGACGAAGCTTATGCAACCCCGTCAAATTGCCCGCGAACTGGCTCTGCTGAGCCTATCTCAACTACCAGCTAATCCAGAAAAACTCTCGGAACAACAACTAGCAGATCTGGTTCTCGCTGCTGTCCGCACTCTGAGTACAGAAGTTCAAGATGCTTTAGAGGCAGCCGCAGCAGAACTCAAACGCGCTGCGGATCGCCTTCTTAAGAGCGAAACCCGCGCCTCAGATCTCCAGAGTGCTACAGCAATGGTAAAAGATGCGATTGAACTATCTCAAACAGCAGTCAACCGCTTGGGTGGCGCTGTAGAATTACCAGAATTTATTCAAATATCCAATCAACGAGAGATTCGCGATTACGCCATCCAAATCATCACTACCGTCAATGCCAATCGCAGCGAAATTGACGATATATTGTCAAAATCCCTGGTGGATTGGCAATTGAATCGCCTAGCTCGCGTTGACCGAGATATTCTGCGAATCGCAGTGTGTGAAATCCAATTTATGGAACTCGCCCATCAGATGGCAATTAACCAAGCGGTGGAACTAGCCAAACGCTACAGCGGTGAAGAAGGACACCGATTTATTAATGGGGTTCTGCGTCGAACCCTGGAACAAATTAAAGAGGTTAATCGCTAATAGCTATTGGTGAGTGGCTAATCCCTAATCGCTATTTACAAGTGAACCGGGAAGGCAAAAACGATCGAGATGCTCCAGAGGTCTTTATCATGGAATTAGACTAGCTTGATATCACAATTAACAGTCAGCAATTAGCAATTAGCAAGTATAAGTGCAATGGTATTTAATTGGTTCCGCCGCCAGCATAGCGACGCTAGCGAACAGAAAAAAGAGCAACCGGCAGAAACTAAAGAAGTTCAACCCCAAGTCAAGCAATCTGAGCCAGAGGCAGCACCAAAGCCATCTGGTGAAGTTGCTGCTGATTACCTGACTTGGGCAAAAGCTGCCTACAAAAATATTCAGGCGAAGCAACAAACACAGCAACAAGAAGCCGAAACCCCAGCGACGGAACCCGAAACAACTACGCCAGAAGAAAGTGCAGCCCCATCGCCCTTGACTGAGGAAGCCACACCGACTCAAACAATTGCTGCCGTTGCAGAAACTACCGAAACTGCTGCAAGTTTAGTTACTGCTACAGAGGGTGATTCAGCGGCGACGGTATCTCCCCAAGTATCAGCAGCGGTACAACAAACCCCTGTAGCAGAAACAACCCAAGTCCAGGAGGAAACAAAAGCACAACCACCCGTCGCACCTGCCACACCAACATCAGTGCCTTTTTGGGCAAAAGATGACCTACAGGCGCGGATGGAACGCCTGAAGGAAACAGCGATTGAAGAACCCGAACCGGACGTCCAGCCAGCCGCTGTGGCGATGGAAGAAGTGCCGGGACTTGCCTTTGATGAAGGATTTTTGTGGTCGGCAGAAGTTTTGGCGGCTCAAGGACGCCGCGCCGAAGATGTCTCGGTGGAAGAAATTACTTGGCTCAAAAAGCTGCGTCAAGGCTTAGACAAAACTCGCCGCAATCTGATCAACCAGCTTAAGGCAATTGTCGGTCAGGGGCCGCTCAATCAAGATGCGGTGATGGAGATCGAGGCGTTGCTGTTGCAAGCTGATGTTGGGGTAGAGGCGACGGAGTATATCATAAAAGCGCTAAAAAGTAAACTGCGGGAAGAAGCCCTACCACCAGAAGCAGCGATCGCATACCTCAAACAAATCCTGCGGGATATGCTCGAAGCACCCCTGCAAAAATCCCACAAACGTGCTTTTGTGCCAGAAAAAGAGGCGTTGAATATTTGGTTGATTACAGGGGTGAATGGGGCAGGAAAAACCACAACCATCGGGAAAATAGCCCATATTGCCGAAAAATCAGGCTATAAATGCTTAATCGCAGCGGCAGATACCTTCCGGGCGGCGGCGGTAGAACAAGTCAAGGTTTGGGGACAGCGCAGCGGCGTTGAAGTGATTGCCAATCCAGGACAGAATACCGATCCGGCGGCGGTGGTATTTGATGCGATCGCCGCAGCCAAAGCACGGGAAACCGAATTGCTTTTGGTCGATACCGCAGGGCGTCTCCAGAATAAGAAAAACCTGATGGACGAACTCAGCAAGGTGCGTCGGATTATCGATAAAAAAGCAGAAGGCGCGATCGTGGAGTCTTTACTGGTTTTAGATGCTACTCTCGGTCAAAATGGACTGCGCCAAGCCCAAGTCTTTTCAGAAGCTGCCCAACTCAGCGGCGTCGTGTTAACCAAACTCGATGGAACTGCTAAAGGCGGCGTTGCCTTAGCAGTAGTACAACAATTGGGTTTGCCCATCCGCTTTATCGGCGCAGGTGAAGGGATTGAGGATTTACGCCCCTTCTCCAGCTACGAGTTTGTCGAAGCTTTGTTGAGTGGTTAGCAAGTGAGGGAGTGCGATCGCGCTCTCTGACATCATCCATCAAAAAATGATTGTAGCCCCCCGATCCTCCTGCCGTTCCCCTTAAAAAGGGTGAACACAGCGGACGTAAGCGCTTTTTTTCAGCGCTTTTTTTATCCGAGGGTTGGGGCGATCGAGGGTAAGTCCTCATACTTCAATTGCTCCCACCTCTTCTGAAAAATTGTTATTGACTTTAAAGCAAGTATCTGATATAATTCATTTTCTTAAGACTGTCAAAATAGGCTGTAATAGAAGCCAAACTGCTCAAACAGTAGTATATTTTCAGTTTTATCAAATTCGTGGAATACCCCATCCGTCTAAAAGGTGGGGATTGTTCTTCGCTCTAGACTAAGCGAGGTCAATCCTCCGAAATGAACCGGGATCTAAATGGTGCGCGCGGGATTTTCCTGGGTGCATTGGTTGATACGCCTTGGTTAAACCAACATTTGGTGGTTTAACTTATGTATTTGTTAGCAAACGTGAGCGAAAAAGTATCGGTACACACTTAGAATGCAAGACATGGAAAAAGCATTTCGCTACCGATTCTATCCAACGCCTGAGCAGGAGAACTTGCTGAGGCGAACAGTCGGTTGTGTGCGGTTAGTCTACAACAAGGCGTTGAACTACCGGACAGAATCGTTCTATGGGGAAGGTTTGCGAATCAGCTATAACCAAACCTCCAGCGCCTTAACTCAGTGGAAGAAGCAGGAAGAGCTACACTTCCTCAACGAGGTTTCTTCTGTTCCGTTGCAGCAAGTTCTCAGACATCTACAATCCGCTTTCAACAACTTTTTCGAGGGACGAGCAAAATACCCTAGCTTCAAAAAGAAGCGTGGCGGTGGCAGTGCAGAGTTTACCCGTGCTGCATTTCGATATCGGAACGGCAAAATCTATCTGGCTAAGTGCGATCAACCGTTGGATATCCGATGGTCACGTCAGTTACCCAAGTATGCTGACCCATCTAATGTCACCGTTCGGCTCACCCCCAGCGGACGGTGGTACATCTCGATTCTTTGCCATGTCAAAATTGTGGCACTACCTCAGACAACCCAGCGTATTGGGTTGGATATGGGTATCAGCACGTTGGTCACCGCCAGCGATGGACAGAAGTTTACCAACCCGAAATCACTCCGCAAGGCACACAAGAAGCTGAGACGACTGAACAAAGCCCTGGCTCGAAAGGAGAAGGGGTCCAATAACCGATACAAAGCAGGGTTAGCCCTAACCAAGCAACATGCCAGAATCGCCAATATCCGACAAAATAACTTACATCAACTAACTACCAAACTCATCCACGAAAACCAAATGATAGTGGTGGAGACGTTGAACGTAAAAGGAATGTTGGCAAATCGTAAACTTGCTCAAGCCATTAGCGATGCAAGCTGGGGTGAGTTGGTTAGACAGTTAGATTACAAAGCAAACTGGTACGGACGAAATCTGGTTAAGATTGACCAATGGTTTCCCAGTTCCAAACGCTGCTCTAGCTGTGAATATGTGATGGATAAGATGCCGCTGAACGTGAGGGAATGGGAGTGTCCGAAGTGTGGGACAAGCCATGACCGGGATGTAAATGCGGCAAGGAACATTTTGGCGGTCGGACAGACCGTGACAGCCTGTGGAGCGACCATAAGACCAAAACGCTCGCTTGCGTCGAGGCGGGTGCAATGAAGCAGGAAGTAAGGGTAGCGATGCCCTAGAGATTAAGCCGCAAAGTCAACGGGCTTATGAATCCCCATCGGCCTATGCGGTCGGGAGTATGTCAAGCTAGATTAACCACTTTTCACTGCTATTAGTGACTGCTGTGCCCCTTCATCGCTCATCGTCTTACTCATCTGACTCAAACAGCGACGCCGCTGCTGAAGTAACGCCAGTTTTTGCCCTCAAACAACTGGTGGCGCGGTTGCATCGGGAACAAAATAAAATTCAGGATTTGTTGAGTTCTTTGGGATTTGCCCTGCGAAGTTTCAACAATCTGAACCAGTTTTTGGAGTTGATACCGCTGATGGCAACGCGAGTAACGGATGCTGACGCGAGTGCGTTGGTATTGTTAAAACCTAACGGTCAAGTAAAACTAGAGCAATTGCACTGCCAGGATAGCGTTCAGGGTACGCAGATTCGGAATGCAATTGAAACAGCAACTCGTCAAATTGCAGATACTGGCGCCAAAAAATCCCCGTCGCTACCGGAAAATTCTTCAGAGTTAGATATCACCGAAGCACAACCACAGGAGAAAAAACTGGCGAAGCTGGATGAGCAGGTTAACCAATTATTAGGCGCAGATATTCAGTTATTTGGTACGCCAATTTTGGTTAAGCAGGACGAACGGGGGCGGTTGTATGTCTTTAGCCGAGATCCGGAGTACACTTGGACGGAAACGCGACAAAAGTTAGTCAGGTTAGTGGCGGATCAAACAGCAGTTGCGATCGCTAACGACGAATTGACCGTCGAACTACGCAAAAAAGAACGCCTAGATCGCGAACTGGAAATTGGCGCCGAAATTCAACAGCGTCTGCTGCCTCACCAGTGTCCTAAAATTCCAGGCATAGAACTAGCCGCTCGCTGCAAACCCGCCAATCGCGTTGGCGGAGACTACTACGACTTTATCCCCACCCACCCGGATTGGCAGCGAACTATACAAGCAGAAGACTCCAAAACTAGGGGCGATGCGCCAAAACTCCCATCCGCATTACCAAGCTGGAGTCTCTTAACGAGCCAAAATCCAAATTGTAAAATCCAAAAGAAACGTTGGGGGATCGCGATCGGCGACGTGATGGGCAAAGGCGTCCCGGCGGGTTTGATCATGACGATGACGCGGGGAATGCTCAGAGCAGAAGTGCTTAACGGTCACTCCCCTGCTAGGATTCTGCAACATTTGAACCAGGTAATGTACGCCGATTTGGAAAATTCCCATCGGTTCGTAACTTTGTTTTATTCCGAGTACGATTTGGCTAGCCGTATCCTGTATTACAGCAACGCTGCCCACAATCCTCCATTTTTGTGGCAAGCAGCAACTCGCAAGGTGATGCGCTTGGATACGGCAGGGATGTTGATCGGCTTGGATGTAGACTCGCAATACGAGGATGCTCAAGTGCAACTCGCTCCCGGCGATACGTTAATTTACTACACCGATGGGTTGACCGAAGCGGCGAATACCAGCGGCGATCGCTTTGATGAGGAAAACCTGATCGAAGCCTTCCAGCGAGCTTGTCAGCGTTGTACGGGAGCGCAATCTATTCTAGACTACTTGTTTGACGAAGTCCTGAAATTTATCGGCCCCGGAAACCGCAATGGGGATGATATGACCCTCGTGGTCATGCAAGTCCAACCCAGTTAGGAGCGATTGCCGAAAATTCCTGTGAAATCGCCGTACTATGCCTAAGTTTTATCAAAAATCGCCTTATATCCCCATCCCTAATGACGGGTGGGGATATAACGCGAGTAAATTTTGTGAGGTCAATCCCGACAAAATTTAAAAATCGACAATTTAAGTAATTGCTACTTTATGGAAGCAAGGTTACTATAAAACGGTGGTAGTTAGGTCGATACACCATGTTCGTTTACGAGTTTAAATGTCTTGGAACCTTAGAGCAATATCTTGCAGTGGACGAGGCTATCCGCACATCCCAATTTATCCGCAACAAGTGTTTAAGATACTGGATGGATAATCACGGTACCAATGGATACGACCTGAACAAATACACTGCCAGATTGGCTAAGGAATTCCCCTTCGCAGACAAACTCAACTCGACAGCAAGGCAATCATCGGCAGAGCGGTGCTGGGCAGCCATCACCAGATTTTTTGACAATTGCAAAAAGAAAATACCTGGCAAGAAAGGTTTCCCGCGATTCAAGAAGAATCAACGCTCTGTCGAGTACAAAAAATCGGGCTGGGCGCTCTCTCTTGACAGAAAGTACATCACCTTCACCGATAAAAACAAAATTGGCAGATTCAAGCTAATTGGCACTCGCGACCTGCATTTTTTTTAGCAAAAAGAGGAAAATCAGCGAGTTAGATTGGTGAAACGTGCTGACGGTTATTATTGCCAATTCGCAATTAACTCGGAATTAGCTTCGGACGAGGTTAAGCCTACCGGAAAATGTATCGGCATAGATATGGGGTTGACCCATTTCTATACCGACAGCAACGGTGAAAAAGTAGAAAATCCCCGCTACCTCAGAAAGTCTTCAAAAAGATTGAAGCGCCTACAAAGTCGAGTTTCTAAAAAGGTTAAAGGCAAGAGGAATAGAAGAGCCGCTATAACCAGATTAGGTAAACAACACCTGAAAGTCTCGCGCCAGCGTAAAGATTTTGCTGTGAAGTTAGCAAGATGCGTGATGAAATCTAACGATTTCGTGGCTTATGAAGACTTGAAGGTAAAGAACATGGTAAAAAATAGACACTTAGCTCTTTCGATTAGCGACGCGGCATGGGGAATATTTAAGGAATGGCTGAAGTACTATGCTGCCAAGTTTGGCAAAGTAGCGATCGCGGTTCCTCCCCATTACACGTCGCAGGATTGTTCGGGATGCGGTGCAGTAGTTAAAAAATCTCTATCGGTTCGTACTCACATTTGTTTTTGCGGCGTCGTACTCGATAGAGATGAAAATGCTGCTGTTAATATCCTGCACAAAGGATTGTCGATAACTGGCTATATCACAAATACGTTGGGGCGCAGCGAAATTCAAGCTTGTGGAGAGATGGCTCTCTACTTAAACTTGGAAACAATGCTTAAGCAAGACCACTCTGTGAAACAAGAATCCCCACCCTCAACTTCGTAGGGTGGGGAGCGTCAAGTTAAATAAATCCTGGAGGTTGGCTCTCGCCGCCTCAATCGATATCCAATTAGCGAGAAAAAATTAACAATGGTCGTCAACGGAATACAAGCAATAACCGCCACTTGGTTGAGCTACCAGGCTGTTTATCACGAGTGGATGCTCGCCTTGATCGCCAAAATTCCATTTACTTGGATAGATATTTTTCTACAAATTAAGCAAACCGACCTATGGGGCGATGTACAAAGAGCCTGGAACCACTTTGTCAAAACAGGGCAACTTTGGGCGATGATAATTGGATTTATCTTAGGCTACATGATTAAGGGTTTTACCAGCTTTGGTTAGCCGCCCTTAGTAGTTCGCCCATGGGAAATTGACTTTTTTGGTGAACTTCTAGAATAAATGCCCGGTTTCTGCGAAAAAAAGAGGACAAGTTGGATACGCAATTCTCTCAAGAAGCCAATACCAGTATTGAGCCAAAAACCTGGAGCCAGCGGTTTGAGTCGGCGCTGCATCCGGCGATCGCACGGTTTAATGCCAGTATTAATTTTGACATCGAATTGATTGAATACGACATTACGGGTTCGATCGCCCACGCCAAAATGCTGGCGCATACGGCGATTATTTCTCCCCAAGACGGAGAGCAACTGGTAGCGGGTCTAGAACAAATTCGTCAAGAATACCGCCAAGGACAGTTTAAACCGGGTCTAGACGCCGAGGACGTTCATTTTGCCGTAGAACGGCGTTTGACAGAAATTGCCGGTGATGTGGGTAAAAAGCTGCATACGGCGCGATCTCGCAACGACCAAGTAGGTACCGATACCCGACTTTACCTGCGGGATCAAATCCAACAAATTCGCACCCAAGTGCGCGAGTTTCAAGGGGTGTTACTCGACTTGGCATCTTTCCATGTAGAAACCTTGATTCCCGGTTATACGCACCTACAACGCGCTCAGCCAGTGAGTTTGGCCCATCACCTGCTGGCTTACTTTGAAATGCTACAGCGCGACTTCGAGCGCTTGGGAGAGGTTTATCGGCGCGTTAATATCTCTCCCTTGGGGTGCGGTGCCCTCGCCGGGACTACATTCCCCATCGATCGGCATTATACGGCGCAGCTACTGGGTTTTGAGCAACCCTATGCCAACAGTCTCGATGGCGTAAGCGATCGCGATTTTGCGATTGAATTCTTGAGTGCCGCTAGCTTGATTATGGTTCACCTCAGCCGCCTGTCCGAGGAAATTATCCTCTGGTCATCTCAAGAATTCGGCTTTGTCAAACTCAAAGATAGCTGCGCCACCGGCTCCAGTATTATGCCCCAAAAGAAAAATCCCGACGTACCGGAACTGGTGCGGGGTAAAACGGGGCGCGTTTTCGGTCACTTGCAAGGGATGCTAGTACTGCTCAAAGGACTGCCTTTGGCTTACAACAAAGATTTGCAAGAAGACAAAGAAGCTTTATTTGACAGCGTTAAGACGGTTAAAGCTTGTTTGGAAGCCACCACTATCCTGCTGCGGGAAGGACTAGAATTTAGCACCACGCGCCTTGCAGATGCCGTTGCAGAAGATTTTTCTAACGCTACCGATGTAGCAGACTATCTAGCAGCCAAAGGCGTCCCCTTCCGGGAAGCTTATAACCTGGTGGGGAAGGTGGTGCGAACTTGCCTGGAAGCGGGCAAGCTGCTAAAAGATTTGAGTTTGGAAGAGTGGAAGGCGCTGCACCCAGCTTTTGAAGCTGATATTTATCCCGCCATTGCTCCCAAACAAGTCGTTGCCGCGCGCAATAGTTACGGCGGCACCGGGTTTGAGCAAGTCAGACTTGCACTTGTTGCAGCGCGGTCGAAACTCGAATAAAGAGCAACTGGGGCCATTTTTATCGGCTGTACCCTGTGGTCATAGGTTAATACGTCATATAGGGTTGACTTTTGTCGATTCTTACCTATGACCAATGACCTATGACCGATTACCCAATGGGTTGTTACTCCATTTTTTCCATATCATCTTCGGCGTTGTCGCTGAAGTTGTCACCACTTCTGCCGCCCATTGGGGGACGCCGATTTCTGGAAAAACGACCTGTAGTTGTACGCTTGCGAAACTTGCGAGCGTAAGCTTTATTGCGCTGCTCCTTTTCTTTTTTGGGATTGCGGCGCTTAGACATGGTCACCTCGTTAAATAAACAACAAAAACAGATTCTCAGGCAGGGCGAGAAATGCTTGTCAGCGTTAGCCTTGCCCAAATACCCTTGCTAAGATTGTCAGAATTCAACCGTTGCTGAACCTGCTATCGCGAGCGCAACTCGCGGGTCGGTCGGTTGTCTTGCTTGGATTGAGCTTTGTTAACCCGCAGCCTTTGATCCATTTTGCACTATAGAGAGCCGCGATCGCTGTTATCCAGCGATTTTCTGCTTTTCAAAACCGCATCCTCGCGACTGACTTGTCTTTCAGAATTGATGGTTTTCAGTTTATCGCATTTACTTGTTGCGTCGCTATGCCCTTGCCCTCATGGCGGTTGCGGTTAGCGCTAGGAGAATGTAAAAATTGAAACAATCTACTATAGAGTCAAGTCAAAATCTCTTGCTGCCCGGATTGTTGCCAATTTAACCTTGCGAAAAAATCGGTTATCAGACTATTGGACATTGTTTCCGGTTTTGCAGCTACCTGAGCTTATATATGCTTCGATTGTGGCAATTCGTACAAACTGTTCTAGGTATTTTGTTTCGCCATCCGATTGTCGGCGCGACGATCGTTCCCATTTTACCGGACGGTCGGATCGTTTTAGTTCGCCGCCGCGATACGGGTGAGTGGAGCTTACCTGGGGGTATCGTAGATTGGGGACAGGATATTCCCACGACGGTAGCGCGGGAGTTGACTGAGGAAACAGGACTGGAATTGGTGAAAATTTGCCGCTTAGTCGGCGTTTATTCCGCACCAGATCGAGACCCTCGAATTCATTCCATCGCTATATTAGTGGAAGCGCAAGTGCAGGGCAAGATGCAGGTTCAGGATACCTTGGAACTTAGCGAAATCCAGGCTTTTACCCGCGCCGATCTGCCAAAGGGCAAACTCAGCCACGACCACGACCGCCAGTTACATGACTATCTGAATGGGGTGACAACGATCGCGTAAATTTGTCCCGTCAGCAAAGGCAGGGAGGCGAGTTGATCTAAGTTATTTGTTTGAGCCAATAATTGTATATAAAACCCGCCTTTAGTAGTGACTATTGAATGCAGGACTGACGCAAACACCAAAGTTTCTCCGAAAAATCATTGGTTTGTAAACTAGAGATCTACGAAGAAACCTGGTTTATTTTCTCATCGTGGGTAAGTCCTGGAATATTGACTATTGACCGCATTCCCCAAAAAATTAGATTGGGTTCAACGGTTATTTTGGCGGCGACTTCGGGTGCTTGGGTTTGCAGATAGGTGAACATCAAAGTGCGATCGCCTCCCGTTAGCAAGATTCTACTTTCTGGATAGGAGTCCCACCAAGCGCTGATAAAGTCTCGCACCCCTGCTATAACCGTATAGACGATTCCACTTTGCATTGCCTCTTTAGTATTTAAAGCAAAACGCTGGGGTATTTCTGCGGGTAATTCAATTTCCGGTAGTGCTGCGGTTCTTTGTCCCAAAGATTTTAACTGCAATCCCAATCCGGGTAAAATCGCCCCACCTACCAGTTGATGATTCCCATCTGCCCCCGTAAAAGTTAATGCTGTTCCAGCATCGATGACTAATACGGGCCATCCCCAAATTTTACCAGCGCCCCATACTGCCAAGGCGCGGTCTATTCCCAGGGTAGGATAAATTCCCCCTAATGGAATTTGGTCGAGGGTAATAATGCGAACTGCTGGATATGCTTGCCAAAGTTCCGTCTGAGTCGGAACAACAGAAGCTACATATAAGCGTAAATCCCTGGGAGCGCTGACAGTACCTTTTAGCGGCAAAATCTCTTGAGGCCATATTCCCGCACTCCAGGATTCAATTATTTCTTTGATAGCGGCTGCTGGTAGATGGTTTGTATCCCAGGTTTGCAGGGTTTCTCCGATAAGCCCTGCCCAGTGTAACCGGGAATTTCCGATAGTTAATCCCAGCCAGATTGGTTGCTCTTTTTTCAATTTTACTGGTACAAATAGACGTTATAACACTTATTTATTAGCATTGCCTGCGCTGAAATATGACTGACGCATTCCGAGCCTATCACCTTTGTTTTTTGCTGGGATCTCCAGTTACCCTTCCCGACGATTTTTCAGAGAAACCCGGATAGGTGCGCTTAAGTCCCGCAACTGAATGAAATTATTATAGCTGGAATCTGGTATTTTTATCTATTCTTCGTTTTTTCCACCTGAATAATAGCTATTTTAACAACCGCGAAGGATGCTATAGATGCTTGATTCGGCGCAACCGTCGCCCAGAATATAGGTAATCTTGTAGCAGCGCCGGGGGTAATTTAGGGCGGAGATAATTGGTTTATATTATCTTTGGGTCGCATCTCGGTAGAGATACAAGTGGCAAGGCAATCTTTAGATAAAGCTTCAGATAAACTCCAGGTCAATTTCTACATAATTTTGCTCAGCTTATCAGCTTCTTCTTGGGTTAATTGAAACTCTGATAAATCTATGTTAACACTGGCTTCAAGCACCACGGAGACATCTTTGTCGTAACAGGGAATAGTTAAAAGGATATTCTTGATTAAAATAAAGTCTTTGGAAGTAGACATTTTTAATCTTTGGGTTTAGGCCGTAATTTATTATGGGTTATTTTTTAATAATTAAAAGTGAGATTAATTGGGAAAAATTGTGACTTAAATCCGGAAAAACTGTGAAAGAGATCGCAGGCTCTCCGCGCTCCTACTGAGCCTCTGCCTGTAACCCAAGTCCGGGCTTTTTGTGACCGCGATCGCTTGCATCATAAGTTATATTGATAAATCTTAACGACCCTATAGGTTTTTTAATAAAAATTTATTAAAAATTTGTGTGACAATATTGACAAGTAAAAAAAGATGAGTAGCCAACAAGGAGACCCGCGATGGTAGTGCTAACGGAACGCGCCCAACGCAGGCTGACAATGGAGACGGTGGAAATTGCCGCAGATACTACGGCAATTCGTTCGCTGGATTGGGATCGCGATCGCTTCGACATTGAGTTTGGACTGCAAAACGGCACGACATATAACTCTTTTGTGATTCGGGGTGAGAAAACGGCGCTGGTAGATACCTCCCACGAGAAGTTTCGTCAGCAGTATATCGATACCCTGACTGGCCTCATCGATCCAGCGGCAATTGATTATCTGATTATCAGCCACACCGAACCAGACCACAGTGGTTTGGTAAAAGATATTCTGGCATTAGCACCCCAAGTGACCGTCGTGGGGTCGAAAGTGGCAATTCAGTTTTTAGAAGGTTTCGTGCATCAGCCGTTTAAACAGAAGATAATTAAAAACGGCGATCGCATCGACTTGGGTAACGGGCATGAAATCGAATTTGTGATTGCGCCTAACTTACACTGGCCCGATACAAGCTTCAGTTTCGACCATAAAACCCAAATTCTCTACACCTGCGATGCTTTTGGAATGCACTATTGTTCCAGCAGCACGTTTGATCAAGATTTAGCCGCGATTGAAGAAGATTTCCGCTATTATTACGATTGCTTGATGGGGCCAAATGCTCGCTCAGTCTTGTCTGCACTCAAGCGGATGGGTGAGTTACCGGAAATTACCACGATTGCGACGGGACACGGCCCTCTGCTACGCTACCACGTGAGCGAACTGACGGGACGCTATCGCAAGTGGAGTCAAGCACAAGCAAAAGAAGCGACCACAGTAGCAGTATTTTACGTTTCTGATTACGGATATAGCGATCGGATTTCCCAAGCCGTCGCCCACGGGATTACCAAAACCGGCGTCGCTGTAGAAATGATGGACTTAAAAGCGTCCGATCAGCAAGAAATTAGAGAATTGGTCAGCAGCGCGGCTGGTATAGTTATCGGAATGCCGCCAGTATCGGCGAGTGCGAATGCTCAAGCGGCTATTGGTACAATTTTGGCAGCTGCGAAAGCCAAACAAAGCATCGGCTTGTTTGAATCAGGCGGTGGAGAAGATGAGTCGGTTTACACGCTGCGGAATCAGTTCCGCGAATTGGGATTGGTAGAAGCATTTCAGCCAATTCGGATTACCGAAACTCCAGGGGAAGGAACTTACCAGCTATGCGAAGAAGCGGGTACAGACATGGGACAATGGCTGACACGCGATCGCTCCATCAAGCAAATGAAATCCCTGGATAACGAACTAGATAAAGCGCTAGGTCGGATCAGCGGTGGATTGTACATTATTACCGCTCAAAAAGGCGATGTTTCCGGGGCGATGTTAGCTTCCTGGGTGTCGCAAGCGAGTTTCCAACCTTTGGGCGTTAGCATTGCTGTAGCAAAAGACCGGGCGATCGAGTCTATTATGCACGTGGGCGATCGCTTCGTACTAAACGTTCTGGAAGAAGCGAATTACCAACCGCTGATGAAGCACTTCCTCAAGCGCTTCCCTCCCGGTGCAGATCGTTTTGCCGGAATTAAAACCCAACGCGCTGAAAACGGTTCTCCCATTCTATTAGATGCTCTCGCGTACATGGAATGCGAGGTCGTTAGCCGTATGGAGTGTATCGACCACTGGATTGTTTATAGCACGGTGCAATCGGGTCGCGTATCCAAACCCGATGCACTGACAGCAGTTCACCACCGCAAGGTTGGAAATCACTACTAATTTGGTAATTGGTAATTGGTAATTGGTAATGGGTGTTGATTTTTTCCTATTACCAATTACCGATTGTTATTCCAACACAGGGGTAGGGGCACGGCATGAGAGAATCTATTCAAGCGATTGAATGTTGCTGACGCCGTGCTACTACAAAGCACGGCATGAGAGAATCTACTCAAGCGATTGAATGTTGCTGACGCTGTGCTACTACAAAGCGATTGAATGTTGCTGACGCTGTGCTACTACAAAGCGATTGAATGTTGCTGACGCTGTGCTACTACAAAGCGATTGAATGTTGCTGACGCCTTGCCCCTACTGCGCTGCAATTGCAGAATTCCACTTCTTTAGTATTGATGAGAACCATAGAAAAATTTGATAGATAAAGGGGTAAGTTATAAACGAAATTAAATGTAAACTAGATACTAATCAAACAAACAAGAGGAATCTGATATGCAGCAACCGATGAGAAATGAATGGTTGTATCGTCAGCGGATAGTGCAAGTTCTGGAAGGCATTCAAGATTTAATTGTAATTTCTTTATGTATCGGCCTATTCTGCTTCATGCTGATACAGTTGCGAGGAATGTTTTACTCGCTGTTGCCTCCTTTGAACTTTAAAGAAGTCACTTCAGATATTTTATTTCTGTTAATTTTAGTCGAGTTATTCCGACTGCTGATTATTTACTTGCAGGAACAACGAGTATCGATCGGCGTAGCGGTGGAAGTGTCGATTGTATCGGCATTACGAGAAGTGATCGTGCGGGGAATTTTAGAAGCTGAATGGACTCAAATATTAGCCACTTGCGCGTTTTTGCTCGTGATGGCAATGCTGCTAGTTGTGCGAGTTTGGTTACCGCCAACTTTCAACGGCATTGACCCAGAACGTCGGATTGCCAAACGATTCAAGGAATTCGCCCCAGAGGAAGCATCTGAATATACAGAAAACCTTAGTTTAGTAGAAACAAATGGTCGATTGAGACATAAAGAATGAAATGGTAATAGGTAATAGGTAATAGGTAATGTTATTTGTTACCAATTACCAATTACCTATTAGCAATTAGCAATTAGCAATTAGCAAACAGGGAAATAAATCTATGCAAGCAATTAAAAAACGCGATGTCCAAGTTTTTCCGTTGGAAGCAGAGACTAGGGTGATGCGATCGCGCACCTGGGATCGACTCAAGTTTGAAATCGAATACGCGCTGCAACGGGGAACAACTGCGAATACCTATCTGATTGAAGGAACGCAAAACGCCTTAATCGATCCGCCGGGAGAATCGTTCACGGAAATCTTTTTGGCAGCATTGCAGAAACGCTTCGATCCGAAACAAATAGATTACGTGATTTTGGGACACGTTAATCCTAACCGGGGCGTGACGATAAAAGCATTGCTAGAAATGTCACCGGGAATTACTTTTATCTGTTCTAATCCGGGTGCGATCGCATTGCGCGGCATCTTGCCAGACTTAGATTTGAAAATTAACGTAATCCGGGGTGAAGAAAGTTTAGATTTAGGTGAAGGCCATCACTTAAAATTTATTTTGACGCCAACTCCGAGATGGCCTGATTCGCTTTGTACCTACGACCCAAAAACAAAAATTCTCTATACGGATAAGTTTTTTGGGGCGCATATTTGCGGCGATCAAGTATTTGATGAAGGGTCAACGATATTTAATGAAGACCGGCGCTATTATTTCGATTGTTTGATGGCACCCCACGCGCGTCAAGTGGAAACCGCGTTAGATAAATTTAGCGAATTTGAGCCTAAATTTTATGCCCCTGGTCACGGCCCTTTGGTGCGCTACGGGATGATCGATCTGACCAAAGATTATCAGAAATGGAGCCAGCAAGAAAGGGAAAGGGAAGCAACGGTGACGCTGTTGTATGCTTCGGCGTATGGGAATACAGCGGCATTGGCGCAAGCGATCGCCCACGGCATTACCAAAGCAGGCGTCAGTGTAGAATCAATTAACTGCGAATTTGCCGAACCAGCAGAAATTCAAGCCGCCGTTGAAAAAGCTGATGGATTTATTATCGGTTCTCCCACCCTTGGCGGACACGCACCGACGCAAATTCAAACCGCATTGGGAATCGTTTTATCCACTGCTGCGAAAACTAAATTAGCAGGCGTATTCGGTTCTTTTGGGTGGAGTGGAGAAGCAGTAGACTTACTCGAAGGAAAGCTAAAAGACGCGGGTTACAGACTTGGTTTTGAAACCATTCGGGTTAAATTTAAACCCACCGACGCCACGCTGCAAATGTGCGAAGAAGCGGGAACAGACTTTGCCCAATCACTCAAACGCGCCAAAAAAGTTCGTCCCATCCGCCAAGCAGTCGGCGAATCTCAAGCAGCGCGTACTGAACAAGCAGTAGGAAGAATTTTGGGATCTTTGTGCGTGATGACGACCAAAAAAGGCGATGCTGAAAGTGCAATGTTAGCTTCTTGGGTATCGCAAGCGACGTTTAATCCTCCAGGTTTTACCGTCGCCGTCGCCAAAGATCGAGCAATTGAATCGATGACCCACATTGGGGATAAATTAGTTTTGAATATCTTGGCAGAAGGGCGACAAATCCGGAAGCATTTCATGAAATCTTTTGCCCCTGGCGAAAACCGTTTTGCCGATGTGGAAACGACTGAAGCTAACAACGGTTGTGCCATTCTTTCCGGTGCGCTTGCTTATCTCGAATGCACCGTACAAAACCGGATGGAATGCGGCGACCACTGGCTAGTTTATGCCGTAGCAGAAGATGGTAAGGTGCTTCAATCTGATGGCGTAACTGCGGTGCATCATCGCAAGTCGGGAAGCTATTATTAGGGAATTGCAGATGGCAGATTGCAGATTTTAGATTTGAATTTGCAATCTGTCTAGAAATAGCCCAGAAATAAATTTCTGGCTGAAAGCTAAAGTCAGTTAAAACTGACTGAAATGCTTAGAACTTACCTAAAACCCCTATCTGTAGGGTGCGTTAACGAAGTGTAACGCACCATTGCCTTAATTTGACATCTGAAATTTACCAAGATTTCCTGGACTCGTCGTGCGTAAGTCTTGTGGCAATATTATCGGCGATCGCTCGGAAACAATATAAAATCTGCCTCAAGTAAAAGAATGCGTCATTTCCTTCATTTCTGATATCGCTTGTTCCAGCCAAATCTGTTCAAACACAATATCAACAGTAGACCCCCCAGAACCTTTAATCTGGTGATGAAAGAGATCTATATCAGTCGCTGCACCGTTGTTTCTAATTTGTGAAATCAAAGGCGATGGTTCGATAACGCACCAATCTAGAATAACTTCCCTCGATGCCATGTCACCCACGAAATCTGTTTTCAGACGCCACACATTACGAAATTGGACATCTACAATACTCGTTTTAATTCCCAAATCGAATAGAGGTTGCCTTGACTCTTCTGGGTTGATTTCACATCTAAAATTTACCAATATTTCCCCATTATCTGACCAAGATGCCTGTAGCTTGTAAATATCAGCGTCATGCCACAGCCATTCAAGAATATCTAAATTTTTTAGTAAGATAGCCATAAACTGTTTATCCTCCTTAGACTGTCTATCACTAGAATAAAATAGATCCGAGCTGCACTAGGGAGATGGGGTTCCAGGATAGGGTGCATCTGGGTCAAATGGCGTATTGGGGTCTAAATGTTGTTTGCTGCCATAGTGGTGAACATGATCTTGACCCCGCCAACCTGGTTTTCCTAATTCTGCTTTGTCCAGTCGCCAATATTCCCTAAATCTGCCATTTGGGCCATCATATTTACCCCAACTTCCGGGACGATTTGGATTTTCTATAAACCCTTTCGACTTTAGCACTGCTCCAGGGTCGTTGATCTCAATTATGGTTAGCATTTCTATAGAAATTGATCTGCTTAAGTTTTGCGCTCATCCATAAGCTCACTCGACCGCTCATCAGACATATCAATCGCTTTTTCTAACGCGGCTTTCATCTGTTTGAGATCGTCACTATTTTTAGGTTCGAGGGTGATTACTTCCCCTTGATTGGTAGTGACGATTAACTTGTATGTAGGCTCTACCTCGGTTGGGTTGAAAATCCAAAGTAAAACCAGTATCGCTCCCAGTATAATTAACTCTGGCAGATCGAAGAAGTACAAAGCCGCTGCTATCAATAGAAAAGCCAGAATGGTGAAACTGCTCAAGGATTGCTCATAAGCTAGTTCCTTTTCCAGCAGGACTTGGCAAATGTTCCGAATTTGATACTCTGTTCCTCTATACTCAAGCAAATTCCTAGTGATGCGAACCTGATTTTTGTTGTAAAGGGCTTTTTTAGATGACTTAGTGACAGTATGCGAATTTTGTGGTTCTTTTAGCGACTGCTCAGATTGGGTAAACTGCTGCTTGTCAACGTCTACGGAGCGGCTACGGTCTGGTTGCTCCTCTGGTAATTGTTCAGTCTGGGAGAGCCGCTGCTTTTCCCTCCAAGCTACAAATCCTATCCCCCCGAAAAAGCTCAATGCCACAATAAAACCCGGTGGGTTACCACCAGTTAATAAAAGAATAACCAACAAACCTAGACCAACTTGAGCCGTTTGCTGAACCAGCGAACTAAATCCAGCTTTGGCTTCATCATATAGACTAATTTTTCTACGGTTGACCAGAGCCATATCCACCTCTTCGGTTACCTTGCCTCAAATCTTTCAAATCTGCCCAGAAACGACCGATAATTCGACCAGCAAGCACAATCCAAAGCAAAAAATCAGATGTTACGATAATAAAGCAAGCATATCGTGTTGGACTTAAGGCACTTTCTTTAAGACAAACGCTAAAATCGGAAAAGCTTTTACCGATAATCCACTGCCCGATTAAACCTGGAACTTGTAACAGAATGCTGAGAGCGATCGCATCCTGAATTGATAAATAAGTAGTTCTCCACAAATCCCCCATTAAACTCTTACCCAGAAAATCCAGAGGCTCCCAGATGTTCTTTAAAATTACCTCTTTCCTCCTACCTAATCTAGTCTTTGGTTGCACAGTTTGAGTTAATGAGTTAACGGGACGGATTGAGGTTGTGGTGTAGTCGAAGTAGGCTGAGAGTTTTGTGGTTGAGTTAACGGGACGGATTGAGGTTGTGGTGTAGTCGAAGTAGGCTGAGGGTTTTGTGGTTGAGTCATCTGAGAATCCGCTACGTGCAGATATTCTTCAAGTGTATCATTTTTCCTAAATTTTATCTCTGGTTGAGCCGGTAGCAATTACTCATTGCTGAATTTTACTCTTAACCCAGTCGCGAAATTCCGCTATTAATTCTAAATAATCCTTAGTCTCCGCTTGTTGTAAAAATCGATTAATTTCGGATAGGGGTAGATTAGGAAAAGCTAGACTTTTACTAGAAGTAACGTACTCTAGATCCTGGAGAATATTAATACTGAAAGATTTGCCGTCATAGAGCCATATTTCAGGCACTCCCATATCTGCATAAACTTGGAAACGATTTCTGGAACTACTGGTGATATCAATTTCAACTACTAAGTCTGGGGGTGGATCTGTTTCTAAGTCAATCCTTTTTTTCCCTTTAATCGCACTTATATTTTTAATGTAAAAACATGCGTCTGGTTCAGAACCACCGAGTTCTGCTACTTTAAAAGTAGTCGAACCACAAGGTGCAATTTTAACTTTTAACTCTTGAGCTATGGTTTTAACAAAGTCACCCAATACTTCCTTGTAGTTTTCGTGTTCGTAGGATGGAGCCATGATTTCAAGGTAGCCGCGATTATAGGTGAGGCGCAGTCGGCGATCGCTCAGTTCCTTTAGCAAGGTTTCATAAGTCTGCCAACTGATACCCGATAAATGGATTATTTCTTGTGGTTGAGCAAGCGAGACAGTCATAAGGTTACTGATTTAGGAGCGAATTGCTAATATAGTTCTCAGATAAGCTAACCAATTCAAAACATTTAATTGTACTCCTCAATAGTGTATCATTTTTTCCTAAATTTTACCCCTGGTTGCTCGGTTCTTGTTGTTTCCAGAAGCACATCTGCAAGTGCAAGCTAGAGCTATGATGATTCTGGCGCTTAAATATAGAACCCTATGAATACCGAAAACAATCTTTTCTCTGCCGTTCAAGTTGGTGCTTATACCTTACCCAATCGGATTGTGATGGCACCGATGACTCGCCTGCGTGCTGTTAATTCAATTCCCAATTCTTTAATGGCGACTTACTATGCTCAACGGGCATCTGCTGGTTTAATTATTACTGAATGCACGATGGTTTCTCCCCTGAGTAATGGATACATGAATTGTCCGGGTATTTACTCACCCGAACAAATCGAGGGATGGAAACAAGTTACGGAAGCGGTTCATATTAAAGGTGGCAAGATTTTCTTGCAATTGTGGCACAGCGGGCGCGTAAGTCATCCTGCCTTGCTAAATGGGGAATTGCCCGTTGCGCCTAGTGCGATCGCTGCCCCAGGCACTCTCCACACTCCCATGGGCAAAGTAAATATCGATACACCACGCGCTTTAGAAACTGAGGAAATCCCAGAGATTGTCGCAGAGTTCCGCCAAGGTGCAGAAAATGCAATGCAAGCAGGATTCGATGGTGTTGAGTTGCACGGCGCGTTTGGTTATTTAATCGATCAGTTTCTGCAAGATGGCTCTAATCAACGTAGCGATATATACGGCGGGTCGATGGAAAACCGCGCCCGCTTTTTGCTGGAAGTGATGGAAGCGGTGACAAGTGTTTGGGGAAGCGATCGCGTCGGAATTAAACTTTCCCCCAGCAACAGTTTCTACGGGATGCAAGATTCAAATCCCAAGGCAACTTTTAGTTATGTTATTGATGCTCTAAATCGCTATAACCTGGCTTACATTCACCTGATGGAACCCAACGAACAAGATTTAGCAACGCGAGAAGTTCTGAATCCAGTTTTGCCGATTTTCCGTCCAATTTACAGCGGTACAATTATTAGCAATGGCGGCTACGATAAAGCGAAAGGAAATACAGTTATTGCCTCTGGTGATGCCGATTTAGTGTCCTTTGGCAAGTTATTTATTTCTAATCCAGATTTACCTCAACGCTTTATAGCCGATGCAGAATTGAATCCGCCAAATCCCAAAACATTTTATGGAATGGGAGACAATAATTTAGAGCAAGGTTACACCGATTATCCAGCATTGGCGGCGTAAATCTAAACATAAGGCGGGCTTTCCTGTCCACCCCACAAGAGATCCCCAATTGTTGTGGGGTAGGCGCGGGCTTTCCTGCCCACCCCACAAGAGATCCCCAATTGTTGTGGGGTAGGCGTCCCGCCTGCCCAGTGCGAGGTGTGAATTTATCAGGACTTATGCACGCAATGCTTCATATGCCGATCCCCCCTAGCCCCCCTTGCCAAGGGGGGAACCGGAAAGCCCGCTTTGGGGGCAGGGCAAGCGCAAAGTCCCCTTTGGGGGAACCGGAAAGCCCGCTTTGGGGGAACCGGAAAGCCCGCTTTGGGGGCAGGGCAAGCGCAAAGCCCGCTTTGGGGGAACCGGAAAGCCCGCTTTGGGGGCAGGGCAAGCGCAAAGCCCGCTTTGGGGGAACCGGAAAGCCCGCTTTGGGGGCAGGGCAAGCGCAAAGTCCCTTTTGGGGGAACCGGAAAGCCCGCTTTGGGGGAACCGGAAAGCCCGCTTTGGGGGCAGGGCAAGCGGAAAGCCCCCCAAGGCATTGGGGGAACCGGAAAGCCCGCTTTGGGGGCAGGGCAAGCGCAAAGCCCGCTTTGGAGGCAAGCGGAAAGCCCCCCTTGCCATTGGGGGTTGGGGGGATCGATGCGTAAGTTCTGTTGATCAGAAAATTTATATCCCAGGATATGCTTTGGGTATCGAACTCACATTCAACCCGGATTTGGTATTAATTATGCAGCGCAAAAAAAGCACGGTCAAAGACCGTGCAAAGGATAGAATATTGAAATTTTTCCGGCGTCTTAACGACTAGACAAGGAGTAACTCAACGAGTATTACGGTAATTTCTGCTTGAGTAAAGCCATAATTTGATCGAGTTTTTCTTCCAGGGCTTTTTGTTTTTTAGCCAACTCCTTAATTGCGTCGATTTCTTCTTCTTGTTTGAGGGAACGAAGATCCCGACCAAAGCCCATCAGTGCTGGACGTTCTACATAAGTAACACGGTGCAGCACGCGCCAAGCTTTGTTGGGTTTACCTACCATTACCTGACGCAAAGCGCGGGCTTCTTCGTCGTTACTTTGCAGCCATTCTGGGTCAACGACATAGTTAAAAAAGTCGTAGAAGTTGCTGTTACTACCCTCGAGATAGAAGCTCATAAACCGATAGCGATCGACTTTTTCTCCAGGTATAATTGGGTAATCGTTGTAATCAGTAATTCCCTTACTTTCTACGCCACTGAGATCGACACTTAACTCAATTCCCTTGCTACGAACCTCAGTTTTAGTCATGGTTTGAGTCATATTCACAGTGGCTAAGGCAGTTAATTCAGTAGCCGCTGGTCCAATATCAAACTCTCCGCGAAATCCTAACCCAGCGTCTAAGGTAAATGAACCACCAATAGTGTGTTCTGCAGTACTAGCAAAACTTTGAGCTTCCGCCCGCAAACCACCATCTGCATCCCAAACATAGGTGTTGACGATATTGCGCTTTCCAGAGCGAGCCTGGATATCTTCCATGCGCTTTTGCCAACCGGCAAAACTATCGGTGGCGTGCTTGCGTTTTTCCAGATCGTCAATCTTGGATTGAATTTCTGCTTTCTTTTTCTTGGCTAATTCTGATTGTTTTTGGGCGCTATTTTCTAACTCTTGGTTGAATTTATCGAGTTGTGCTTGTTGGGCAGCTTCCTTGTCTGCGTTAGTAGTGGTACCAGTCGTAGCTTTATCTTCTTCTCGTTGCAAGGAAATACCAACCGGAACTTCGCCACTCCCAACTTCTCTGTCTAAAGAAGTTTCATCGATTAGTCTGACATTAAACTGGGCAAAATAAGATTCTCGCCGCTTGTCTTCCCGTTCAATTTGCTGTTTAAGATCGTAGGCTTCTTGGAGACGATAGTAACTGGCAGGATACAAAGATCCGTACTGACTTCGCATTTCGGGAACGTGGCGGAAGAAGCGATCGCTAGTAGCATTACTGCCTGTTAAGCCATCCAAACTACCATTCATGGTGTAAGTAGGATTGAGCAAGAAGGTAATAGTATTTACATCTGGGGAAATTCCCTCAACCGGCTGAACTTGATAACCTACCATTTTGCCACTACGAGCAAGTTTGGTAATAAATACATCCGCCAAACTAGAAATCACCAAAGCATAGCCGACATTTTTGGGAATAAATCGTTTACCCAAGTGAGAGAACTTAGCAGATGTTTCTTGGGTTCCTCGTAATTCCAGCTTGTCAGTCATTTGTTGAGAGGAACTGGAAGTAATGTTACTTTCGTTGATGAATTGGTAGTTGAAATCACGGTTTCCTTGTCCGCCAACAATTGCTCCTGATTTTTCCAGAACAATTGCACCTACGCCCCCACCTGTCAAAACTTCCGTATCCGAGCCAACAAATAGGTCAATAGTTGCACCTAAACCGCTTTCTTGCGATCGATTCCAGCTAAATTCTACATCTTCTGATATGGTGAGTTCGACGGAAGTTGCACCGTTATAATCGTCTGATTCTGTCAAGTTTTCGCTAGGAATGGGAGGCGCTCCTTCTATATAACCCAATAAAGTAGGCGCAAATTGAGCGTTACCAATCCATTTCAAATTGAGTTGTTCAATCCGTTTATCGGGCAGTAAGTTAACACCATTGAGGGCAGGGTAAGCAAAGAAACGCCGCATTAATGCAGATTTACGGCGGGTGATTGGATCGATACTAACGGTACTGTATTCGCAACTAACTAATGCACTACTACCAATTGGTAGAGTGTTGTCAGCAACGACGATCGCTTCATTCACCGTACCAGAGTTACTACCTGCTAAATCGGGAGTTTTGAGTGCTGCACCTTCGGGCTTAGTTTCACTCAAAGGTAAGTAAAGCACCAAATCTGTTTGTGGCCCGGTGAGAGGTTCGTTCATCGCTGCTTGAATTTCTTCTATGGTGCGAGCTTTTTTCCACAACCGAAATTCAGCCATTTTGCCGTTGAAGAAACCATCTCCTGTCCAATTACTATTGCCGATGTAATTGCTAGTGCGATTGACATTATTGGGAAGATTTATTTTTCCGCTTTGAATTAGTTGCCCATCTTTGTAGAGTTTGGCATTACCTGCTGCATCCACAGTTCCCGCTAGGTGCATCCATACACCTGTTTGCAATACTCCAGATGCTTGAATTTGAGTATCTGCAGACCCCCTACGAATATTTAAAACGAGATTGTTTGTTGTTCCTGGATTTGCGAAAACGATATTATCTTGATCCTTACCGATGCCAAAATCCATCACCCGCGACCAACTATTGAAGCTGTTGTAGTAAACCCAAGCTTCTACGGTTAAACCTTGGGAAAAATCGGCATTCAAGGCAGGTAGAGAAATGAAATCATTCTTACCATCAAACTGAATAACTTTATGTCCCAGGTTGCCAATTACGGCGGTGCAATTCCACCAACTTGCGCCTTGAATTGTGCCGTTGCGTCCGCTACCTGTAGCATCTCGAACTTCTGTACCTGTAGCTTCATTGAGTGGGTAATATCCTAATAGTCCTGGTTCATTGCCACTGAGAAAGATTTTACTATTGATCTCAATTTCTTCTGGCTTCAATGCCATTGCCCAAATCCGGACTTCTGCTAGTTTTCCGCTTTGATGACCGCCAGTTTTTTGATTGCCAATAATTTGGATTTGTCCGGTACTGCGGCCTAAAATTGTTTCAAATTTGGGCGTACCAACTATAGTCGCATCCCGTTTGCTTGCACTGGAATCTTTAGCGGCATTGTTAGCAAATGTCCAATATCCTACTAACCCATTTTGTTCGCCTTTGAGAGTTTTGCCAAAATCGGATTGAATTTCTTCTTGAGTGCGGGCGCGATTCCAGATTCTGAGATCTGCGATCGCTCCATGATAGTAACACCGATCTTCTAACGCGAGTCTGCCTAGTTTGACTTGGGCTGTTTTGGGCAAAGGTTTAGTTTTCCCTGTGGCAGTATGCCATAAGATACCATTCCGGTAAATTGACATTTCTCCCAGTCCAACACTTTTCACAAATGCCCAATGCGTCCAGGTTCCTTCATATTCATTTTGTTGGGCAGCTTTTTCAATGCGGTCAAAATCTTTGCCCTCACTACCACAATCAAAGTAAATTGTGCCGTCAGACCAAGGTAGATGTATGTTTAAAATCCGGTTATTTTTACCATCAACGGCTTCAATTATTGATGTTTCTTTGGGTAGGGAAGTGTCACCTTTTACCCAAAAACTAATGGTAATTTCATTGCCAACCGGGATACTTTCGGGTGCTAATACTAGATGTTCCTTCTGTCCGTTCAAGCTAATTGATGGCTTGGCGACAATTGGTTCTCCTACTTTTTGTCCGTCTATATAGAAGGTAGTGGTAGTTTTATCGCCTGTACCTTCGCCCATCGCTATGAGATGATGCCAGCCCGAAGATAGATTTTCCAAGCTGTAGCCACTATCATGGAAGAAACCATTAATCCGAGTTCCTAATTGCACTTGGTTGTAGACTACAATTTGGTTCTCAACCCCATTACCATCGCTGACTAAAACGCGCCAAGTTATTTTGTCATTAAACGGATAGCAAAACCAAGTTTCAACTGTCCATTCCTCATTGATTAAAATCGGAGCGTTTAATTCCACTAAGCTGTTAGTGTTATTGAAGTTGAGACAAGTTCGCAATGGTTCGGGCATCCATTGTTCAAAGGCAATATTACGGCTATCTGAAGTAGCATCATAATTTGTTAACCGCATTCGTCCTTGAGTATCAAAGTAACTTAATTGGACGTTACCTTCGCAAGTTTCTATGGCACTGATACGGCTACCCGTTCGGACAAATTCTAACATTCCTCCGGTGGTTTCTAGTCCAGCTTGGGAGCCTTTTGTTACTTTATGCACTACTCGCATAGATTGAGGAGTTAGCTGAATATTTTTAATCGCTGCCAGCAAGTTAGTATTGAGTTGATTCAGCTCATTTCGCAACTGATTGAGTTGATTATTTACATTGGCTAGCTGTGCTTCTAATTCAGCTTTCCTGGAAAGTCCCAATTGCAAGAAAGCTTCAAGACCAGCTATTTGTTGTTGCGTTCTTTGTAATTCAGCTAGTTTTTGACTCCAAGCAGCTTCAGCCTCATCAATTTTGCTAGGGTAGGCCACCATTGCGGTTTTTTCTAGCTTCCAAAAAAGTCGCCAATTATTGTTATTAGTGGCAACTATAACGTTGGTAGGATGATCCCGATATAAGTAACAATCGCTGCCATACCCATTTTCTGGATTTAAGCCATTTTTGAGCAGGTAATATCCATTACCTTGGTCTTCTAATTTCCAAAATTGCCGCCAATTGTTATCTTGTGTAGCGACTCCTACATTAGTGGGATGTTGGCGATGAAGATAACAATCTTCACCGTAGCCATTTTCTGGAGAAAGGCCATTTTTGAGGCGGTAGTATCCACTACCATCTAATTCAAATTTCCAATATTCTCGCAAATTTTCTTCGTAGTTGGCAACTTGAACATTGGTTGGATGAGCGCGATACATATAGCAATCCGCCCCATAACCATTTTCGGGATTTAAGCCATTTTTAAGCCGACACCAGTAATTGAGGGGATTGTTTTTTTCAGTTTCGTAAATATTCCGTAGAGATGTTTCTTCAAATACCAACCTGAAACCGAACCATTTCAATTCGTTTAACCGTTGCTGGAGTTTAGGAATTGAAGCTAGTTGCGCTAATTCTTTTTCTAGCCGCAATTTTTCTTTGAGTAGGCGAGATTCTTCACCTTCTTTACTGGCGAATATTTTTGAGTCCTTTTCTAAAGCTGCATAGCGATCGACAATGCTAGTTAAAGTCACTGTATCGTTATACTTAGCTTCAGTAATTGCATCAGAGACTAAGCGGATGCGATGCTTGCGAATTTCCAGCGAGTTCCAAGTTCCCCGCACTTGAGCAATTTCAAAACAGCGCAGCATAGAAATGTTTTCGGGGACGGTAAAGCGACAAGAGGCAAGATACCAACCATCACCCAAATTTTGAAATTGATTCTGCACTGCGGAAAACGAAATTTTCTCTTCAGCACTGCGGCTAGTTTTCCCCCAATAAGACATCAAGAAAATCTTATTGCCTAAGTTATCAACGTTATTGATATCTATGGCTGTATTGCTGTTGACTTTGAACTCAAAGCTTTCTTCGTAGGTTTCTTGTTGAGTAACAGCAAATAATTCTGGATTGCTGTATTTAACTACCAGTGATGTTTGGGAAGCAAGACTGCGGGGTAGGGTAACTCCACCTACATAAGCGCCACCATAGACGATGCCATCATTAGCATTAACGGAAAAATCTGCCGTTTTGCGTTCTTTACCTTCTGCGATCGCGCCTAAACGCCAGTAACCTACTAAACCGGCTTCTTTACCTGTCAATTGTAGGTACATGGTATTTTTAATTTCTTCGGGAGTGCTGGCTTGTTTCCAAATGCGAACCTCGGCTATTTCACCCTGCCAAAAATTGTCTACTTTGCCGATGTGATACTCACTACTCTCCTTGGTGTAAAACTCTTTAGGCGCTGGTTGAGTAGCAAATAGTTCGCCATTGCGGTAAAATTTATATTCTGCTCCTTTCTTCACCCAAGCAACATGAATCCACTGATTTGCTACATTAAAGAAATTAGTTAGTATCCCGGCATATCTGCTGCCTTCAACACTGTAAGAATCGTAATGCAATCCGCCATTACTGTCGGATATCCACAATCCGGGTTTGCGATATTTATCGCCTTGTTTGCCAATAAATCCGTGAAAACTTCCGTCGTTAATTGCCGTAGGTTTTACCCAGAGTGCGATCGTAAATTCTGTATTGTTTGCAAACGGATCCTCAGTGGCAACAAAATCATCTTTACCATCAAAAATGATGCCGCGACGTTTTCGAGATTGCAGTTTGATGTTGACTGCTTCTACTGTTCCCCACAGGCGTTCTAGCGCAAAGCTATGACTATTAATTTTGATGACAGGATAGGCATCGTTTAGGCTTTGACTACCAATAATCTGCACTTCATCGCCATTTTCTAGACCGTGATTAAAAGCTTTAATCTGTAATTGACCATCTGCTGTAATTTGATAACTGCTAATCTGACCATCAAAAATTAGATTTTTATCTTCTTCTTGCTTTTCCCAAAAACCTAATTCGCTACTCGACCATTTATTGTTGATGGCAAAGGTATTAGCATCGATCTGACTGACTTGATATACGCCGTTATAACTCAGCGTACCGTGAATTTTTACCCGATCGCCATCTTCTAAATCTATCTCTGTATCCGAGATGATTCTGATTTTATCTTCTGCTTCTTCAACAGGATCGTCGCTACCTCTTTCTATACCCATAATCTTGCCTTGGGGTGGCATAACTCCGGCGATAGATTTAATTTCATCCAAGGTATTTAAAGGTAATAAAATCTCCCGTTCATTACTGCGAAGTACAGTTGAGGTTGGGGTTTCGTTGATTTCAGATAAAGTTCCATCAGAGGCGATCGCAAAACTTATTGCTGCTGTGCCTTTATCGGTGGGAACTGCCAGCATTAAACGGCTAGTTTTCTTAATTAATTGCACCTCCCCGCCAGGAATTTTCTTTTCTGTTTGTAAGTCGTATTTTGTGGCACTCAATCCATCAGTAATTTTAGCCACAGTCAAATCGAATGTACGTTTGATAATTCCGGGAATACTGCGAGGAATTAATGTTTCATCATCTTCTGATTTTGGTTCCAATAAGGTATAGTCTTTGACATCAAAAAGTCCCTCTTCAGAAGCCAGAATCGTAGTCAGTTCAACTTTTTGATTGCTGCTATTATAAGCAAAAATATGCCAGCGATGCCGATCGTTTTCTTTGGTCGGTACTAGCACTACTGTAAACCAACCATTTTGCAGGTTATTTACTAAGCACAATTCCGTAGTAGGTTCATAAAAGAAATTTCCGTCTGGATCTCGGAAGTCTAGGGAATCAACGTTTTGCAGCGCATTCCCATTTTTATTCATGCTTTCACTAGGTTGATACTTCTGTCTGCTGCGCTTAAATCGTACTTCCAGTTTCCTAGTTAATTTGTTAGTTAGCCCATCCAATACAAAGCGATCTACTAACAATGTATTACTCTTATATTGGCGAAAAACATATACATGACCGAGGGCTGATATTAATTGTACAGGTGCTACGGCTGATTGGTTTTTAGTTTTGTATCGCGACTTAATAATAAATTGATTGGGCGTAGCTTTAACTGTCAGTTCTTCTGCTTCTTTATCGATTACCGATCGGTCGTCTGTTTCATCGGGAAAGATTAATTCTTGCCAATTTTCCCATCCTGTTCTTTGCTCTGCTGGCACATTAAGATAGCTATCTTCAAATCCATCTTGCTTAACTGTATACCATATTTTGCCATCGCTATCTGTACCGAATACTACTACTTTGCTTTCGTGGCTAATGGTATTGATATGTTGAATTTTAGCTTTTTGCAACAACATTTGAGCAACTTCCTTTTGCGACTGAAATCACTACTAAACTTGCCTCTATTTTCTAGGCATGACGCAACTAAACACCTTTGAAACTAGGTGTAATAGCATCATTTGTCTATCTATTGCCCTATTGATTTTAGATGTTAGTAGGATTCCGACAAAACCCTAAAAATACCTACAGCCGATAGGAGCAGAGATGATATTAATAGGAAAATTAATTTTTTCCCGTCTAAAAACATACCATAGAGAGCAAAAACCAATCATTAAAAAATCTGAAAATATGTATATTTTTGTATTTTTTTGTTATTTTAAGTAAAATTTGCTAATTCAAAGCATAGCTTTAATTAACGTGAGTTCGACTGTCGATCCGACGGGAAGATCGATGTAGACACCGGCGATAGCGATCGCAGTAAAGCAGGGGGTTGAAATTAAACCACCTACTCTACTCAGTTAAATTAGGTAATTTTAGCAACAATTGTAGTGGCGCGACACAGCTAAAGTAGTGCATTAGCCAATTAGCTTTAATTCCAACAAATTCAGGTTTTTGCTGATTTCCTACTGCCTCATTTTAGCCTTGCCACGCTAGTAGGGTAAGTTAGTCATGCCTAACGCACCAAATACATGTTATAACCAAAAAATATAGATGCGATCGCGCAAAAACAATGACGCCAATTTCTAAACTTTTCTCAAGTGTATTCTGTCTCTTATTTCTCGCAGGTCAAACCCCAAAAGTACTAGATCAACCTACAACCGATGCGCTAATTGGTCAAGTAACCTCGGTCAGCCAATTAGAAGATGTTCAGCCGAATGATTGGGCGTTTCAAGCACTACAATCGTTAGTTGATCGCTATGGCATAATTGAAGGTTATCCTGATAACACTTTCCGAGGAAACAGAGCGATCGCTCGTTACGAATTCGCAGCGGGTTTAAATGCAGCGCTAAACCGAATTAACGAAATAATCGCCACAGGAACAGAAAATTTAGTTGCTCGCGAAGACTTACTAACCTTGCAGCGACTTTCTGAAGAATTCGCGGCAGAACTATCCGCACTCCGGAGTCGGATTGATGCCCTAGAAGCACGCGCTACAGAGTTGGAAACCAATCAATTTTCTAACATAACAAAGCTTACAGGTCAAGTTATTTTTGCCGTAAATACAGGCAGAAGAATTGCTAGCCAAAGAATAATCGCTCCCAGAGGCGCAGTTATTAGCGAAGATGACCCGAATCCCACCTTTATTTATCGAGCCAGTTTAGATTTAAATACCAGCTTTAGCGGCACAGATTTATTAAAAGTTAGATTAGTAACTGGCAGCGATGGCATTACCGACAACGCCGCAGGATTTCTTGAACCTAACTTAGGAAGTACTTTAGACTTCTCAATTCCCGGTCGCGATGGTCGGTTCAGCCTTGCAAGATTATACTACAGTTTTACGCCTATAAAAGACTTAAAAATTACAGTTGGACCAGCGCTAGTTGCTCCAGATTTTGTCGATAAAAACCGCTATGCAAATACCAGCTTTCTGGACTTTTCTACCCTAGCTTTAGTTAATAACTTTATCCTACTTCCCAGACCAGGGGGCGCGGGTATTGTTATCGACTGGAATCCGGGAGGAGGTGCAGTAAAATTACGAGGACTATATGTTTCTGGAGATGCAGCAGATAGGTTACCCGAAAACGAGCGATTAATTGGTGGCGGCGCACCTGAAAATATCCGGTTATTTCCTACAGCGGGTGGAGATGCTAAAGGGGGTTTTTTTGGCGATCCTTACCAAGGATTTTTAGAACTAGAATATGCTCCGAATAAAAATTTTGCCCTTCGCCTCCAGTACAGCGGCGGTGAAATATTTGGTAGCCATTTTAATGGATTTGGTATCAATTTTGACTGGGCGCTGAACCAGAAATTGGGTATATTTGGACGATATGGTTATGCCAGTTATCCCGATACCAGTTTGGGCGATATTAGCCCGAATTACTGGAGTGCGGGAGTTGGTTTCCGAGACTTGTTTGTACCGAAAGCTTTAGCAGGCATTGCCGTTGGTCAACCTTTAATTGAAAATGCCGTCGGGAATGGGACTCAAACGAACTTTGAAGCGTTTTACAACTTTCCCTTCAGCGATAGATTGCGGGTTACACCCTTAATTCAGGTTATTACCAATCCCGCCAATCAAGAAGCGAACGGTACAATAATCACAGGCACTTTACGAACGGTATTTTCGTTCTAAAAAGATGAATCAGTCCAATCCTAATTCTATACTAACCAAAGCTACCTTGCTCCTCGCCAGTACTTTAACGGTAATGTCAGGCGCAACAATTGCCCCTTCCTTACCCGCAATGCAAGACCATTTTGCATCGGTTGAAAACGCGGCAATTTGGGTGAGATTGGTATTAACAGTTCCGGCTTTATTTATTGTGATTGGTTCGCCGATTGCGGGTGTGATTGTAGACCGAATGGGACGCAAACCGCTGTTAATTGTCTCTGCTGTATTGTATGGCTTTGCAGGGGGTTCTGGTTATGTTTTAAACTCTCTATTTGCGATTTTAGGCGGTCGTGCTTTGCTCGGTTTAGCCGTCGCTGGAGTAATGGTAAGCGCTACCACATTAATTGCAGATTACTATATTCGACAAGCTCGCGCTACTTTCATGGGATTGCAAGCAGCATTTATGGGGTTGGGAGGAGTTTTGTTTCTCTCTGCTGGGGGTTCGCTTGCTTCTGCAAGTTGGCGATATCCATTTTTAATTTATCTGTTTTCTTGGGTTTTAGTGCCTTTAATTTTGATATCTATTTACGAACCGCGTCGCGTTAATTATGCGGAATCGCCAGGAGGAAATCAATCTGAAATTAATGCTTCTATACCTGTAAACCTGCTCATACTTGTTTATGGCGTGACAACGCTGAGTCAGGTGGTTTTCTATTTAATACCAGTCCAATTACCGTTTTATCTCCGCAGTTTGACCAATGCAACACCAGCACAAAGTGGTATAGCAATCGCATTCTGTACTCTCTTTAGCGCTTTTGCCTCTTTAAGCTATGGCAAAGTAAAAGCAAGGCTGGATTTTGTCAGCATTTTACCCGTCATTTTCGGCTTTATGGGCATCGGTTATGGGATTATTGGTTTAGCGGGTAACTATGGGTTGATATTGTTAGGTTTAGCCACAGCAGGTTTAGGATTGGGACTGCTAATGCCTAATATGACCGTATGGGTATCTTTCGCAGTACCAGATGCGGTGCGAGGACGCGCTTTAGGAGGACTTTCTACGGCTTTATTTTTAGGGCAGTTTCTTTCACCAATCCTGACTCAACCTGTTAGTCAAAATGTCGGTTTGGGGTTGACTTATGCTTTTTCCGGCGCACTGCTTTTAGTTTTGGGAATTGCTTTTACTGTTACGAAACAGCAAGTTATCGCTTTAACTGCTGTTTCCAAACCCGTGCAGTAGGGGCGGGGTTTACAAACAATATACCTCTGGCAAAAATATGTGAGGCGGGCAAGATGCCCACCCCACAAAACCAGAAAAATTCTTGTGGGGTGGGTGTCCTGCCCGCCCTTTAAATCGTCTCAAAAGGACTTTGGCAACAGGTATAATCTTTAATACCTAGATTTTCGACTTCTCTAAGAAGTCGGGGTTCTAGGTGTTATAGTCGCCCCTTTATATACACCCTAGATTAATCCTTCTCGTCTTTGTCATCCTTGTCATCATCTTCTTCATCCTTTTCATCTTCCTCATCAGCTTTATTACCAGCATCGCTGGGGCGATTTTGTAGCTGCTGCTGCGGGTTATTTGGCGGAATGGGGGAAGGCGCTTCTTTTTCAGAAGCGCAAGCACTTGTGAAGACAAGCAAAACAAACGCTATCAACCGCACAATTAGGTGAGTTTGACTCCTCATACCCTTTTAATCTTGATAAATTACGAAGTTGTTTCGTGAATATTATCAGATGACGGGATGCGCTTTTCTAAATATTGACCGATCATCAATTGTTCGCCAGCACGGGATATAATGCTTTGTCGCGTGCGATAGTTATTGCCAATCAGTTTTAATTCTTCCTCAAATACAGAATCGTTATATTCTGTCTTTAAACACAAAGTTTTGGGATTGGTGAAGTAATATTGCGCGGTGACTGGTTTGGATGTGGCGAAACCGCGATCGCGATACACTATTTTTCCCAACACCCCAAACAGCGTCGAACCCTGGGACTGTTTCCGATCTGTTACGGAATCCTTGCTGTCCCAGGTAATTTTCGCCCCACAAGTCAAGGATACCTGATCGCCCAGACCGTGCAGTTGCGCCAGTTGCCCTAGTTCCTCGCTTCCTCGTTCCAGAAACTTGACGGTAATAAAACTTACCATCTCCTGCGTTTTTCCATCGGGTAGGGTGTAGTACCGACGTTCTGAACGCCAAGCACCCTCGGATTCTTGGAAGAACTCGGCAATTAGCTGCTCTCCATCGGTCTGTGTAATTTGTATCAATGATGTCACTGGGGTCAATCCTTATTCATCGCCATCTATATCTACATTGTACCAATGCATAAAATGGGAACTTGGATAAATTTCGTAACTTTTTTTAATATTCTTTGGCTTGGGGGGGTGAGGGAAAAACTGACCATTAGCGATTAGCGATTAGCCATTACCCATTACCAAAAACTTCAAAATCTATCAAAACAAACTTGCGAATCGCGATTTGTTTATTGTTTTCTGGATCGGATAAAGCTGATTTGATTACCAGCTTCCATGCAGCAGGTGAAGAAAGGGCTGGTAAAGCTAGTTGGACAGCTGTCAGCAACTTTCCTTGCTTGCACGCAACCCAGCTAGAGCGCAGTTTCATATAAGATTGAAAATGTTGCAGGTTTGGCAGAGCAGCCCGATGCTTTTCGTTGGTAATGGCGTACATTTTTGCCATTACTAATAGGTTGCTATCTAGACTTTTTTGCAACCACGGGGGCTGCTTGTAACGGAAGATAATTGCTTCGATTAAAAGCTGCCAAGCCTGTGGCGATAATCCGGCTGGAAACGCAAATTTAATCGAACTAAGATAAGCTTTCTGCTTGAGCGCAACCAAGCTCCAATGCAACTTGACATAGGCGCGAATCGCCTCAATTTCTGGAATTAATGCGCGGTGATTTTCGCTGACTAAGGCGTGGATTTTTTCCTTGATTAAAATATTGGTTTCTAGCCGCTTTTCCAGAGAGAACTTTTGATTGTAACCTCCAGGCCAAACTGTGCGATAAGCCAAACATTTATTGATAAAAATCGCATCTCCAAACTGAGCAATTCTCAGCCAAGAATCAATATCGTCAAAGTTGGCATCTAAACTGGAATCCCAACCCCCAGATTGAATAAACGCATCGCGGCGGAAGGCGACTTGAATCGGCGTACCAAATGGAATTTGCTCCAACAGCATTCCATAATGGATATCTTCTTGGGGGATATAAAAAGCTTGCCCTGGTCCCATTTTACGGGTGCGGCTAATTTCTACTTGATTGACATCGACTTGGGCAGCTTGACAAGAACAGATTACAGCTTCCCGGCGTAGCGCGATCGCTCGCATCATCTCCTTGATACAATTCGGGTCTAAATAATCATCGTCATCCACCGGCTTGATCCAATCCCCTTGCGCCACTTGCACCCCAGCATTCACCGAAGCCGCATGACCCATATTAGTGGGGTTACGATGGTAGGTAATGGGAGATCCCAAGCTGCGGACATAATCTTGGGTGTCATCCGATGAGCAGTCATCCACCACCACCACTTCACAGGGTACAGTTTGGGCAAGAGCAGATTCAATGGCTCGCTTGAGAAACGACAAGCGGTTATAGGTCGTGATGACAATACTAAATTTCATCTGGGTCACCAGTAGAACACCCTAGCAATAGGGTTGTGGGAGCGGGAAAGTAGGAAGTAGTGCTACCCTAACTCTTTCCTTACTACTTTACCGTTGCTCCAGCCAACTGCCAAAAGGGAGAATCGAGGCGGACAAGATTGGGTCACACCAACCAGCATTGCTTTTATCCGCTGGGGGCGACGGCTGCGTGCTGGTAGCAACGATTTTTGCCGAATCGCCGCTACCCCGATTTATGGCGATTGCAACGAGCCAAACCAATGGGGTGTAAAGCTTCCGTGCAGACCATAGGGAACGTGATGCTTCAGATGCAATCGAGCCACAGGTCCTCGATTCAAGTCACGAGCATCCAAAATCGCCAAATCAGAGCGATGGTGAGCCGAATCATAGACTAATGTTAGCAGCCAACCATCATCTTCATTCACAGTCTCAGGGCGAGGGACGAAAATAGGTTCGCTGACATAGCCCTTGGGTGCTGCACTCCAGACTTCTCTGCTACCGGACTTTAAATCAACTTTAAGAATTGCCTGAAGCGGAGCGTTGCCGGATGGCGCATGAGCAGCACCCAGATAAAGATATCGATAAGGCTGCCCTACTTTTGTGGGATTAACCCAAGGAAACTCGCAGCACCGACTTTCCAACATCTGACGCTGCACCCCTGGCTGCCACGGCTCTGCCTGGGAGCGCCCTCCTCGCTCCCAGGCAAAGCCGTGGGAGCTATTCAAATCGATCTCAAACCGCCACAACTGTCCAGGAGATAAAGCCTCAAAATTAGTTTGGCGATAATCCGATTCAGGTTCAACAGAGGGCAAGGACTCATAACAAATTGAATCCAAATAGATTTTATCCCCCTGCTCAAAGGCATTGGCATGGTGGAAAACAAAACCCGCTTCGGTTTGGAGCAATTGCATCGGTTGCTTGGGATTCCGAGGGATAATAATAACTTGGGTTGGTCGATTGGGATTCAACTTAATGCACTCCGCCGCACCTCGCCAACCCAGCACAAAAGGCAGCGGATTGAACCTCACCGGATTCTGAAAGAAAATACAGTAATTCGGTGTAATCGCAAAATCGTGAATAAAGGCAAAACCCGGAACATAATGGCTGTGTTTTGTCAACAGCTTGCCCGATGGCTCGAATTCGTAGATAGTAATTTTACTTGATAAACCTGGTTTGATAGAAAAGTTGACCAATCTCCCAGTTTTCCCATCAATTCGAGGATGGGCAGCGAAGGCATCATCCGCCTCTAGCACCCCATCAAGGTATTCTAGTCCCAAAGTTTCTAGAGTGTAAGGGTCTAAGCGATAAGGTGCCGCTGCTTCCCACAACGCCAAAAGTTTATCGCCCCAATAAATTACATTTGTATTTGCGATATTTTTGTGCCTTAAATCAAACGCATTCGCTAACCAGCCCCCCGGTTTTTGAGTGCCAAATACACCGCGATAAAGAATTCTGCCCGCCGCCTGTTCTTCTTGATAGCCTTTTGTGCGGACAAAGCGGTTGGAAAAGTGGGCACTACCATCTTTAAACGCAATCTTGGCAATCATCCCATCCCCATCAAATGGATGGTGGATGCGCTGTCCGTTAATATCCAGCAAACCGGGACCATTGCGAAACAAAGTGCCGTTTAAATCCGCCGGAATATCTCCTTCTACATCATCGATCCAGTAATCAAACTCTTGTTTAAGAGATTCGTAGCCTCGCTGCCAATCTTGGGCATTATAAGAAGTTACTGGAACCGTAGATGCGTGTTCGTATAGTTGAAAGGTCTGCATTGGTAATTGGTAATTGCTAATTGCTAATTGCTAATTGGTAATTGCTAATTGCTAATTGGTATTTTTTTATTATTACCGATTACCGATTACCAATTACCCATTCATTATTCAGCCGTATTATCGGCTTCTACTAAGCGGGACTGCTGCACTAATTCCGACATCAGATCTGGCAAAAACGGCTGTCCCATGTGCTTGGAAGCGGTAGAATCTAGTTCCAAAGCCGGAATGGGTTGAATTGTATGAGATTCTAGGTCTGTTTGGGGATCTCCGGTTGGTAACCAACCCAAAAACGGTAAGGGCAAAAGCGTGCTGAGGTTGGTAATAACAACTAACAGCCAGAGTAACTCAAAGTTGGTTGCACTAATACCAAACCAATGCATTAGTAAAGCTCCAAACTGAGCAGACAGCATTCCTGCCAAATTTACCACCGACATTAGCAAGGCAAATAACGTAGCTTCTATCCCTGGAGGGCAGAGTCTGGCGGCTAATACTAAAACGGGCATGTAAGCAATTTGTCCCATCACGGTGAGGACAAGACTATCCCCCAAACTAAACCATTTGTCATCAATTCCTAAGGCGCGATTGGTGTGGGTAACTAGCAGTAGCATCGACATGCCCAAAATCGTCGATATTACCGTAGTCCAACCAAAAATAGTCCGAAATGGCATCGTTTTAAAGTATTTTTGGAACAGCCAGACCCCAACTAAAGATGCGACACTGGTTACCAAGCGCACCCGCCCCAAAAACTCTGGTTGAAACCCCAATTCGTTAGTATTGAAGAAGAAAAACGCAGCATCTGCGCTTGGGGTAGACTGGCAAAGGAAGATAAACACTGTGGGCATCCAAATAGCTTTTTGGCTAACGGCTTTCCCCAGTTGCTGCACTTGGTGCCAAACGCTACCAGCATCGGGAAGCTCAAATACTGGCGACTCGGCAATTAACCAGGCCACACAGGAAACAATCAGCGGAAACGTAGCCGTAATGCCAAATACGGTGCGGGTGCTGAAATGTTCTAATAAATAGCCGCTAAAGTAAGCGGTGATTAAGCCTCCAAGGGCAGAAGCCCCCCAAGCCAGGGATTGAAGCGATCCGGCATGGCTGACAGATTCACCTCTGGCGCGTTCGACAACGAGGGAATCTACAATCACGTCGCTAACGGTAATTGCTAGGGTACCGAGAGCGATCGCAGCTGTCGCCGCCCAAGCGGTATGTACTACCGTCGCCAAACAAATCCAAGACGCCGAGCCCAGCAATCCAGATAATATCAGATACGGTCGCCGCCGATACCCCAAAATTGGTAAACCATCGCTCATAAAGCCAAATAGAGGCTTGACGATCCAAGGTAACCCAGCAATCCCCATCAAGGCAGATACTTCCGCCGGACTCAGCGCCAGTTCGTCCTTGAGAAAAAAGCTAATCGCTAAGCGTGCCAGTCCTACAATGCCCTGAACTAAGTAAACCAGCAAAATTGCCAGCAATTCTGCATTTACCTCATTACCAAAAAAAAGCTTTTTTGTCAAGGGTTTTTTCAGATTGGACAACTCGGAGGAGGAAACCAGCATTGATAAAATATAGTTAAGAATTATTGACTTTTATATCATATGCATGGGAGGGTGGGGTCTGTCGGAAGAGCGATCGTTGATGGAAAAAGGTATCAAACAATTGGGGAAAGGGGGATTTGGGGAAACTTACTTGCACCTATACTAAAAACATGAGTGAAGCAAACACCCTTACTATCCAAATTTCTGGGGATGATAGCTTGCGCCTCGCCGCCGAAGCTAAACGCCGTCAAATTGACGCTGATACCCTAGCGCAAATGCTACTGCACGACAGTCTAACTAAACTAAGTCCCCTATCACCAACGGATATAGAATCTCTTGAGAAGCTATACACCTTCCAAGGAAAAACAGAAGTCTTGCAGTTTCTAGACAAATATCCCTTTCTGGTTCCCCTGGTGTTAGAAGCACACCAGCATATTCGCCGTCATTTTCCCGATTCACCGTTGTATCTGCAACATATCACCGATCCGGAGTACGATCATCCCCAACTAGCGGTTTATATTGATAGACCAAAAGAACTGAATGCAGAGGAAGCAATTGATATCCTTGAGGGAATTGATGATGAATGGTGGATCGATGCCGAGACGCGATCGCAAGACAAAATGTTTATCGGTTTTTACTAACGAATGAGTTTTGATTGGTCAGAGTATCTAAATTTAGCAAGAGAACTCGCACAAGCAACGACCGATGAAGCCAAAATGCGATCGGCTATCAGTCGAGCTTACTATGCTGCGTTCATCAAAGCACGCAATTTTTTACAAGAACGGGAAGGCTTAACAATTGTCACGGAAAATTCCCACCAGTATCTGATCAACCAATTTAAGAATAGTTCCGATCCAGCGCGTAAAAAACTTGGCGAGAGGTTGAAGCGGTTAAGAGTTTACCGCAACCAAGCAGATTATGACAATACATTTCCACGATTAGCAGAAAAAGTTCAGGAGTCTTTAACTTTAGCCAGACGAATTATTTCTATTCTCGATAACTTGTGAGATCGTGTCCGCTTGCTTCAGCATTGCAGGTCGGGGGCGGGTTGATCAACACAATTCGCAAGGCATCAAAAGTAACTGGTAAAACCCGCCCCTACAAAACTTGATATGGCTGCAAAACTCTTCTAAATCTTCCCTCTGCGTCCTGGAGCGCCTCTGCGGTTAAAATCTACAACACGCCCTTAGAACTAGGAATCGCACCCGCACGACGGGGATCGACTTCTACCGCCATCCGCATTGCCCTAGCAAAAGCCTTAAACGTTGCTTCAATAATATGGTGCGAATTAATTCCATCCAATTGCCGGATATGCAGCGTCATCTGAGAGTGATTCACCACCGCTACAAAAAATTCCCGCACTAATTGAGTATCGTAAGTTCCAACCCGCTGCGTCGGAATCTCCAAACCATAACTCAAGTGCGGGCGTCCGGAAAAGTCTAGCGCCACCTGAACTAACGCTTCATCGAGTGGCGCGAGGAAATGCCCGAAGCGGACAATACCTTTGCGATCGCCCAAAGCTTTCCCCAAAGCTTGCCCCAATGTTATCCCCACATCTTCGTTAGTGTGGTGGTCGTCTATTTCTATATCTCCCTTGGCTTGGACTTCCAAGTCAATTAGCCCGTGGGAAGATATCTGATGCAGCATGTGATCCAAAAACGGAATTCCCGTCCTGGCGCTGCAATTGCCCGTTCCATCTAAATTGAGACTCAAATATACGTCAGTTTCCCCGGTTTTGCGGCCAACTGAAGCAGTCCGAGGGCTTAGAATTAGTTCCGGGTGTTGGGATTCGGTTGTGGGGCGATCGCTTGTCTGCATAATTTGGTAATTGGTAATTGGTAATTGGTAATTGGTAATTGCAGATTTGAGATTTGAGATTTCAGATTTAAATCTCAAATCTCAAATCTCAAATCTCAAATTCCCCATTAACCCATTCCCATGATTTCGTATCCAGCATCGACGTACAGGATTTGACCTGTAATGCCGCTAGCTAAGTCGCTACAAAGGAAAGCTGCCGCATTTCCCACTTCTAACTGCGTCACGGTGCGTCCCAGGGGTGCGACTTGCTCGACGTGGGAAATCATATCGCGAATCCCACCCACAGCGGAGGACGCCAGCGTGCGAATTGGACCTGCTGAGATCCCGTTTACCCGGACATTTTGCCCGCCTAATTCCGATGCTAGGTAACGAACGTTCATTTCCAAGGCAGCTTTGGCGATACCCATCACGTTATAGTTGGGAACTACCCGCACGCCGCCTAAATAGGTTAGCGTGACGATACTGCCACCTTCTGTCATTAAGGGTTTAGCTGCTGCACTCAGTTGAATCAGCGAGTAAGCGCTGACATCTAAAGCCAGGTTAAACCCATCTTTCGAGATTTTGCTAAAATCTCCTGATAAATCATCTTTATTTGCAAAGGCCAAACAATGGATCAGAATGTCTAATCTGCCCCACTTGTCGCGGATAGTATCGAAGGTAGCCTGAATCTGCTCGTCATTTTGAACATCACAGGGTAAAAATAGACTTGGATTGAGGGGTTCTACCAGTTCGGATACTTTTTTCTCAAAGCGACCCCGGTCATCGGGTAGGTAGGTGATGCCAAGATTCGCGCCTGCTTTATGCAGTTGTTGAGCAATACCCCAGGCTATCGAGCGATCGTTGGCGATGCCCGTCACGAGGGCGTTTTTTCCAGTTAAATTCAGCATAAAGGTTTATTATATCGGAACAAGGGTTAGTTTCTCCGCCAGCTTTTCCCTCGGCAAGATGGTCACACTGGGGAATATATTACCAACTTGTTCGCTGCAAAGCCCCTGGCTTTAGACATGGGAATTTAGCTTGCCGTGGGAATTTATTCGCTTTTCCGACTGAGGAAGCTAAAGAAGCGATTCTGGGAATCCCCTCGCCTTCAGGCATGTAGAGGATGTCAATTGATTATCGCCCCCATCTCCCCCATGGCTTGACTTTCCGCCAAAAATCACCAAAAGTTAGCAATGAGGTGTGTTACCCCTCATGCCCTGTCACTCGATTCCTGGTATAAATGAATCGCCCTCTTGCTACCAAGCCAAGAACTACAATTGCCCCCTACCACCTTTGACCCGTCACGCTTTCGCTTCCACATGAGGTAATTTAGCAAAAATACTGTAGCTATTCATACAAACTTTGTGAAAAGTAAGTAAAGCTTCGTTTATTTGTCAGAGTACCGGACGATGAAAAACCCAAGAAAAAGTGTTAAAATATACATTTAATCAAAAAAGACTGCTATACAAAAAACTACACGGCGTCCCTAGCTTTTTGCCGTCTGGAACTAACTCACATTGAGACTTGCCGCTCGGTTTGTGAGGTTATAGTGCATTGCTAAGGAGTTGAGAGAAGTCTTTAGAGTTCGGTGAGGACAACTGAAATGGTCGTGATGCAAGATAGACCTTTAGCAGCCGTATTTCGGCAAATCAGCAACCCATCGTTTCCACCAGTTGTAGAAACGTTTGAGCGGGGGAAAACGATCTTTTTCCCTGGGGATCCGGCTGAAAGAGTATATTTCCTGCTCAAGGGGGCTGTCAAGCTTTCGAGGGTGTATGAAGCAGGGGAAGAAATTACCGTCGCCCTGCTGCGAGAAAATAGCGTCTTTGGCGTGCTGTCTCTGATTACGGGGAATAGATCCGATAGATTTTATCATGCGGTGGCGTTTACCCCAGTAGAGCTGCTATCAGCGCCGATAGACCAGGTAGAACAAGCGCTGAAAGATAATCCAGAATTTGCCATGTTAATGCTGCGGGGTCTGTCGTCGCGCATCCTGCAAACCGAGATGATGATCGAGACGCTGGCGCACCGAGACATGGGATCGAGATTAGTCAGCTTTCTGCTAATTCTGTGCCGAGATTTTGGCGTTCCTGGTGCCGAAGGGATTACGATAGATTTGAAGCTATCTCATCAAGCGATCGCCGAAGCAATAGGTTCGACTAGAGTGACGGTGACTCGTTTGTTGGGAGATCTGCGGCAAGAAAAAATGATCTCAATCCACAAGAAAAAAATTACCGTACACAATCCAGTCGCCTTAAGCCATCAATTTACCTAGTTAAATAGGTTATACTTGACCCGGTCATAGATAGTGAATCATGGCTAATTTCTAGGTTGCCAGTCTGACCTCAGCCTCCCCAACTGTCAGGAAAGTGACCGTGGGAAGTATACAAAGCAATAGCCAGCGCAGTAACTGACGACCGCAGGCGCAAGCGTACTCAGCATGAGTTAGGCTGTAACTGGGTGAGGATCGTCGAACAATATGACTACAGGGTGGATACTGATTGCGGCAATTTTGGTGTTGGGAGGCGCGATCGCGTCAGTAGGCGATCGCGTCGGCACGAAGGTAGGCAAATCAAGACTTAGCCTATTCAATTTACGTCCGCGCAAGACGGCAATTTTAATTACCGTTTTGACGGGGAGTTTGATTTCTGCCTCGACGCTGGCGATATTATTTGGTACGAGCGAGCAACTAAGGACTGGAGTTTTTAAGCTGGAAAAAATTCAGAAAAATCTCCGAAACGCTCGCAAGGAACTAGAAAAAACTAAAACTCAAAAAAGTCAAGTAGAAACAGAGTTAACCCAAGCTAAATCTCAGCAGGCAGAAGCACAACAAAAACTAGATGCGACAAATCAATCTTTGCAATCAACTTTAGTCAAACTATCGGAAGCAACTGCCAACCAAGCACGTACCGAAACGCAACTAAAACAAACCCAAGGGCAATTAAATAACAATAATAACCAACTGAATCAAACTCAGGGGAAATTAAATCAAACTCAAAATGAATTAAACCAAACCCAGGGTCAATTAAATGCAGTTTCTGCTCAAGTAATGGCGCTGCGTGATGAACGCCAGAAGTTGATCGATCAACGGGATCAATTGCAAGCAGAACGCCAAAATTTAATCGAACAGCGCAATCAACTGCAAGCAGAACGTCAGAATTTAATCGGACAGCGAAACCAACTGCAAGCGGAAAGATCGACGTTAATAGAACAGCGGGATAAACTACAAGCAGAACGCCAAAATTTGCTGGGACAGCGCAATCAACTGCAAGCAGAACGCCAAAATTTGCTGGGACAGCGCAATCAACTACAAGCAGAACGCCAAGATTTGCTGGGACAGCGCAATCAACTACAAGCAGAACGCCAAGATTTGCTGGGACAGCGCGATCAACTACAAGCAGAACGCCAAGATTTGCTGGGACAGCGCGATCAACTACAACAGGAAAGATCTGCGCTGGTTGGACAGCGCGATCGCCTCAAAAACGAGATTGGCAACTTTAAATCTCAGATTGCCCAACGGGACCAAGAAATTGCCGCTCAAGACCAGGCAATTGCCCAACTAGATCAAACCATTTCCCAGCGCGACCAAGTGATTGCTCAGCGGGAAACCAGCCTTAAACAACTAGAAAGTCAACAAAAAGAGCTGGAAAACAAACAAGCCAACTTACAACGGGCAGTAAAAATTCTAGAAGAGTATTATCAAGATTATCAAGCGTTGCGGGGCGGCAATTTAGTTTTGTTTCGCAACCAAGTTCTGGTAACAGGAGTAGTTCGCATTGTCGATCCAAAAGCGGCTCGTCAAGCTGTAGATCAATTGTTGGTAACGGCAAACAAAGTCGCAATTGAGAACACTCGACCCGGTGACAAAAATTTCAACCAACAAGTGATACAAATTAGTCCCAAAGAAGTCGATCAGATCATCGATCGCATTGATGACGGTCGAGACTATGCGATCAGAATTCTCTCAGCAGGTAACTACATCAGGGGAGAATCTACCGTACAAGTTTTTGCCGATGTAACCCCCAATCGCATCGTATTCCAAGCTGGGGAAGTAGTAGCGGCAACTTCTACCAATCCCTCCACCATGACTCAAGAGCAGCTTGAGCAACGAATCGAGCAGCTAATTGCAGCTTCTCAATTCCGGGTGCGTCGCGCTGGCGTGTTGGCAGATAAAATTCAGATCGGCGATGCTCGCGTCGAAACGTTGATGCGCTTCATCGAGCAATTAAAACAGTCCGAGACACCCGTTGACGTGCAAGTGGTAGCATCAGATGTTACCTACACCGCAGGGCCGGTCAAAATGGATCTGGTAGCGGTTCAAAAGGGACAGATACTGTTTCGCACTTCACCTGATAGCTAAATGTCTAATCATACTCCCGCTCAGCCAGCAATTTTGGGCTTCGATCCGGGACGGGATAAATGCGGTATCGCCGTTATGGGAGCAGATCGGCAAGTATATTACCACGAAGTTATTCCCGCAGAAGTGGCGCTCGCTACCATTTCCCGCTTGCAGCAAAAGTATCCCATCTCGGTTTTGGTGATGGGAGATCAAACAACGGCTAAAGCATGGAAACGGAAACTGGAACAAGACTTGCCAGAACCACCGCCGATTATGCTGGTAGACGAGCGCTATAGTACCCTGGAGGCGCGGGCTCGCTACTGGCAAATGTACCCCCCAAGCGGTCTTTCTCGCCTCGTTCCAAAGGGAATGCGACCCCTCCCACGACCTGTAGATGACATTGTAGCTATCCTCCTGATTGAAAGATACTTATCGCGGGGATAGGGAATTGCAGATTTTAGATTGCAGATGGCAGATTGAAGACAAATCTCAAATCTAAAATCTGAAATCTGAAATCTCACAACTCGGCGCGGATGGTAAAAGCATAGTCCCCCCCAGGTTCCAGTTTGTAGTCGGATTTTTCTAAAAAACGGCTGAGGGGTTCTTGAATCAGGGCGCGTCCCAGGGAAGGTTGAAGGAATAATTTCCCCTGCTTGAAACACCACTGGAACTGCCAATCATATTCACCCGCTCTCACTTCGCCCTCAATTTTGCCCAACTGCCAAGACTGTACGGTAATCCGGACATAGGCAGTGGTTTCCGGTAAACGTTTACAACTCACGGTTCAATGGTTAGTCGATTTATTCCAAGTTCGTTTAATTACCCATGATAAAAACCTCTTGCCATTACAAGCGTCAGCCGCAAATGTGGATATTAAATATTTCTTAGGATCGAAGCAGCATATAAGGCGATGCGGCTAAAAATCGCATCTCACCACAGCTATCCTTTGTCAATCCTTGGAGAATCCCCTCTTGAGTACTAAAAATTCTGGGGACAAGAAACCATTCTTCCCCCCTACGCCATTAAATCCCCCAGACCTGGATCGGCAACTGCAAAGCACGGTCGAGAGCTTTTCCGATCTTCAGGCGCAATTGAATTACAAACAAGCACAAACGGCGTTGCGAGATTTGGTAGAAAATCTAGATCTGACGCCTCAAGAGCGGTCTGGACTAGAACCGGCGATTTACGATTTGCAGGCGATGCTTTCCAAGCTAGAACGCTCTGTGGTGCAGATCGCGGTTTTTGGCATGGTAGGAAGGGGTAAATCTTCCATCCTGAATGCGCTGTTGGGTGAAAAAGTATTTGAAACTGGTCCACTGCACGGCGTTACTCGCACGAGTCAGCGGGCGAATTGGCAACCTTCTGGGGATAGCGCGCGCTCTATCCTACAAGTAACCATTAGCGGTGCAGACAATTCCCAAGTCGAACTCATAGACACTCCCGGACTCGACGAGGTGGACGGAGAAACCCGCGCCGCCTTGGCTCGCGACGTAGCTAAAAGTGCCGATCTGATATTATTTGTCATCGCGGGGGACATGACCAAAGTCGAACACGAGGCGCTATCTCAATTGCGAGAAGTGGGTAAGCCAATTTTGCTCGTGTTTAACAAAATTGACCAATATCCAGACGCCGATAGGCAGGCAATTTATCAGAAAATTCGCGATGAACGGGTGCGCGAGTTGCTTTCCCCCGATGAAATTGTCATGGCGGCGGCATCGCCCCTAATTGCTAAAGCCACTCGCCGTCCTGATGGCAGTTTAGCAGTGCAGCGTCAACCCGGTACGCCCCAAGTCGATGAATTGAAGCTAAAAATTCTGGAGATTTTGCATCGAGAAGGGAAATCTTTAGTTGCTTTAAATACCATGCTCTACGCCGATAATGTCAACGAGCAATTGGTGCAACGAAAGATGGAAATTAGAGATAGTAGCGCCAACCGATTAATTTGGAATACAGCTATTACTAAAGCTGTGGCGATCGCCCTCAACCCGATCGCAGTTATCGATTTGCTCAGCAGTGCTGCGATTGATGTCGCGTTAATCTTGACTTTATCTAAACTATATGGTATACAGATGACCCAAGCCGGAGCGGTTAACTTACTGCAAAAGATTGCGATCGCCATGGGTGGTTTAAGTGCAGGGGAATTGCTGGCGAACTTCGGTTTAAGTTCGCTCAAAAGCTTGTTGGGTTTGGCAACACCCGCAACGGGTGGGGTATCTTTAGGCGCTTACGTATCCGTCGCGCTTACCCAAGCGGGGGTTGCCGGTGTTTCTTCCTACGCCATCGGACAAGTAACGAAAACTTACTTGGCTAATGGCGCTGCTTGGGGACCAGATGGCCCAAAAGCCGTTGTATCGAGCATTTTGGCATCGCTTGATGAAGAATCGATTCTCAGCCGACTTAAAGATGAACTGCAAGCTAAGTTGAAATTGCCAATGGCTAATCGCTAATGGCTAATTGGTAATGGCTAATTGGTAATGGCTAATGGGTAGCTGGTGAGAATATTTTCTGGCTTTACCATTAGCAATTAACTATTAGCCATTAGCTATTAGCAACCCTCAAAAGGTAACTAGCAACTTACGTTACTTAGTGTTGGTCTTTCTTGTCTTTAAATGAGGCTAGCCAATCTCTCACTTGGTCGGCGGCGATATCGCGACCTCCCAAACCAAAGGCGAGGGCAATGGCGACAGCGATCGCGCCCAACAACAAACCAAACGCCAAGTTAACGATATCGCTGGCAATTCCCATTTGTTGCAGTGCCATTGCAGAGACTAGGGCAATAATCGCAATTCGGGCTGCATTTCCCAGGATCTTACTTTGTGCTGAGCCGGAACTGACAATCAGGCTAAAGGCTAGGTTAGCCAGATAGAGACCAATGGCAAATACGAGCAAGCCCGCGAGAATGCGACCAAAAATCGCGATTATTGCCGTGATAATCGCCGTTAATCCTGGAAAAGCGAGTACCTCGGTTGCCGGTACGATCGCTAACAACATAATCCCGACCAGCACCACAATCCCCGCAATTTCTGAGGGAGTGCGGGTAGCTTTGGGTGCTGGTTGAGATTCGGGAGAGATATCTTCGACTACTGGCGGCGCAGTTCTTCTGGGTGCAGGTAGACCCAGCCAGGTGAAGATATTGTTAAAGCCAACGCTAGTCAGGATACTCGTGACAAAATCTGCCACAAAGCGTCCGATGAAGTAGGCGAGGGCTAAAATTACCCCAGCGGTGAAGATTCTAGGAATGGCGTTGAGAATTTGGTTGAGCATAGCGATCGCCGGGGCGGAGATCGCTTCAATTCGCAGCGCATTGAGGGCGGCGATCGCGGTCGGAATTAAAATCAATACGTAGACAACCGTACCGATAATCCCCGACAACGATTGACCCGAAGTAGTGGGAGAAATGCCGAATTGGACACCTAGCCGATCCGTCCCTGTTGCTGCTAACAAATTGGTGACAATTCGGCGGACAACTTGAGCAATTAACCAACCGACTGCGCCAATTAATATCGCGGCAAAAATCTTGGGCAGAATCGACAGAATTTCATTGAGCAGCTGCTGTACAGGTTGCAGAGTTCCCTGCAACTGTAACGTGTTCAATATAGCCGGGAGAAACAGCAAAAAGATAAACCAATACAGCGTATTGCCAATGGTTTCGCTCAGAGAAAAATCTGTGGCGGATGCTTCTCCAACTTGCTGCCCCAGACGCCGATCCAAATTGAGCGTGCGTAGGGAGCGAGTTACCAACAACTTGACCAAACTTGCCAGCAACCAAGCAACTCCCAATAAAAGCGCCCCACCTGCTAACTTGGGCAGGAAATCAAAGATTTGGGTGAGTAATTGGTTGAGAGGGGTAGAAACTGCCGTCAGGTTGAGTGCCTGTAAAAAGGCAACCAACGTGAAGATAATGATGATCCAATACACCGCATTGGCAATCCATTTCTCCACCTCTGGTGCTTCAGCGCCATCGGGACGCCCCGCTATCCAAGCAGAAATGCGGTTATCGATATTGGTGCGATTGAGGATACCCCGGATCGCGGCGGATGCGATCGCCGCGATCACCCACCCCAGGACTAAGATCGCGATCGCTGCCAGGATGTTCGGGATAAAGCTGCCTAAATTTAGCCAAAAGGTTTGGAAAAAGGCAGCCGTTTCGGCAGGAATATCCTGGACACGCGCTGGCGGTGCAGTACGGGGCGATCCGTTCTGTGCCTGTGCCAGAATTCCATTGATTGGCATCAATAAGCCCACATGCAGGGGTGGTGCCATATCTTGCCATATGTTATTCATGGTTCTCGATCAACCTCAGAATTCAGCGGCAAAAAGGCGAAAACTATCGCTTAAAGCGAAGTAATCGCTGACTGAGATACTACACTAATGCACCGAGTGTGGGAAGCCAGTATTTGTTATATTTTGCTACCAAATCGAGGGAAGGCATCTTGTGCAGGTGAGCAGGTGAGCAGGTGGGCGGTATTATCTGAGAACAGAGTGCTTTCTCGTCTCCCTCTGACTATAAAAATGTCACAGCAGCAAGTTTTTGAACAATCGATTGAAATCAATGCTCCAGCTACAGTAGTTGAGCATTGTATCGCCGACCGCGTTTTGATGCACCGATGGCTGAACCCCGCGTTGCGATGCGATCCTGTGGGTGAGTGGAGTACAGATGTGGGGAGTCGCAGTCGTTTTGTAATGGAGGTGCCCCTGTTACAGCCTACACTGGAAAGTACGGTAGTCGAGCGAGAACCGGGGCTGATAGTATGGGAGTTTAACGGATTTTTTAAAGGACGCGATCGCTGGGAATGCCAACCCGTAGAAAAAGGCACCCGCTTGCTCAACCGCTTTGAATTCCAGGTTCCCAACCCTATAATTCGCTGGGGGTTCAATACCTTTGCCGCCGCTTTGACTCAACAAGATATGCAAGCGCAACTGCGTCGCCTCAAACGAGTCGCAGAAGGGCAAATAGGCAAGTAAGGGCGGGTTTTACCGACGATCTTTGCCAAAAACAGACTATTAAACTAAACCCACCCCTACCCGATGCAATTAGCAATTACCAATTAGCAATTACCAATTAGCAATTACCAATTACCCATTGCCAATCTGTTCTAATAACTTGCGAATCGCGCCAGCATCTTCAGCATTGGGGACGCGGACGAGATAAGTTTCCAGATCCTGACTTGCCAGGGTCAACTCTCCGATTTGATAGTATAGAAGACCGCGATCGCGCAATTCCATCGGCGCACCTGGAAACAACAGCAAAATGCGATCAACTACTGCCAGCGCTTGCTCCAACTGATGGCGATTCAGGTAAATTAATTTCAGATTCATCAGCATCCGCGCTAAAAAGCGGCGGTTACTAACTGGCTCTAAAAACGAGGGTTTTAACTCCACTCTTTGCTGATAAAGCTGAGATAATCTTTCCTGACAATCCTGCTCAAACAAAGTTTCGCCGCGATTAAACGCATCCACATAGATGCCAGCATCTTGAAAATCAGGTCGAATTATAAAATGACCCGGCATCCCTATTCCCACCATTGGAAAATCCACCCGCTTGGCAATTTCCAAGTAAACTAAAGATAGAGTAATCGGGATGCCCGTGCGCCGCTCTATGACATCATTTAAGAAACTATTACGCGGGTCGTAATAATCATCCTTATTTCCCGAAAACCCCAAGTCATCGTAAAGATACTGGTTAATCGTCTGGATGACCCGCAGCGGATAGCGTTGAGCTGGCAGACGCTCTTTCACCTCATCTGCCATTGTATCGAGCGCGCTGAGGTATTCATCCGGGTCGAGGTCTGGATACTCCTCTTGGGCAATATACAAAGCTGCCTTTGCCAAGTCGATTTGTTCTTCTGGCTGATATATCTCTTTGTAGAAGTATTGCCGTGGGAGGGGGAAGTCCATCTAATTAAAACCCAATATTTCAGACACTGCTTTTACGATATCAAGATAAATGTTGCCTTGCATCTGACGAAACAGTTCAAAAGGCGAGTTAGGAGAGCCAAAAATCGGCCTCAGCGTCCAGCCTAGCTGACTGCCGACGAATCCATAAAGCATCAACCAGAACTGCAAGATCCTGGTACGAATTGCTTGACCTTCCGGGTCTTCATCGGAAATTAGCTGAATTCCATTATAAAGGAATTGAACCCCAATTACCCCCGTCAGCATAAAAATTGCCACATTCAGCAGTTTAAAAAACTGATAATGCTGGGTTGTAATCAGAAAAAACAAAGTGACGGGTGCAAAACCAAATAAAAGCGCGCTAATCACAGAAGCCGCACTCAGGACAACTGCAAAATGCTGCCCCAGACTGCGATTCGAGCCAAAAAAAGTACTAAAAATGTACAGCGTTGGTAAACAGATTAACAGAGTCAGCAAATAAAGACTTGGCAGCTTAATTGCCGAAGATAAAGATTGAGCCGGACTGTGGAATAAGCCCACAATTGCCCCATAAAGAGCGAAACAAACCGAACTGCAAACCAACAGGGAGATAATTTTACCTTGAAGCCCTTCACCCTGACGAATTTCTTGGAGAAAAGCCTTGCGATCGCGCAGCAGCGTAATCAGCACCGTAAAATGATTTGTTGAGCGAGATGTTTTCTGAATCATAACTGACCTTGGTAATTGGTAATGGGTAATGGGTAATTGGTAATCGGTAATTACCTCTTCTCTTCTTCTTCTTCTCTCTGCGTTCTCTGTGCCTCTGTGGTTCGTTTAACGAAATCCCAAAAGATAAGCGAGAGATTGAAATACACTCACATAAAAATTACCCTCCCTTTCTCTAAACAACGAAAACGGAGAATCAGGCGTACCGAAAAAAGGTCTAAGCGTCCATCCTAACTGACAACCGACGAAAGCGTAAAGAAATAACCAAGCTTGTAAAATCTTTCGCCGCGTATCGCTACCTTCAGTATCTTGTTCCAAAATACAATTTGCCGCCTGATACAACGAAGAAACCCCAATCCATCCAGTTAAACTAAAGATAGCCACATTCAACAAAATGAGAAACTGGTAATGGGTGGTACTAATCAAGAAAAACAAGGTAATAGGCGCAAAACTGAACAACAGCACGCTCGTTACCGAAACCGCGGTTAGCACCAAAGCGAAATGCTGACCAAAAGTGCGCTTGGATCCAAAAATAATGTTAGAAAAGTACAGCGTTGGCAGACAAACAAGCAGCGTAATTAAGTAAAGCGCTGGCAATTTAACCGCCGAGGATAAAGCTTGCATCCAGCTATGATAAATCCCCATAATTCCGCCATAAATTGCCAGGAATAGGGAACTGCAAACGAGGAGAGAAAAGATTTTACTGGGGAGTTTTACACCTTGACGAATTTCTTCTAAAAAGAGGGCGCGCTCCCGCAGCATACTTATCATCACGCCAAAGGATTTCGCCCCCTGAAATTGCTGTTTCATCCTGCTTATCTCCTCAAATAATTTATCTCGTACCCAGGCTGATCCTGGGTACGAAAATCTCGATGATCTGCATCGTTTTACTAATCAAGGCGGAGCCTTGAGGATATAGTTCCCAGGCTGAGCCTGGGAACTAGAGTATGGAGTAATCGCCGCCAGAACCGTATTGCCAAGCTTCCACCCAACGATGGTAATAATATTGCTGAATGGGCGGTAAATTTTTCATCCAAGGTTCGATAGCTTTCCCCAGTGGATAAAGAGCGCTATAAGCGCCCAAATTTACATAATGAACCATCCAATCCAACAACGGCAATAAACCTACCTGCGGAATAATTTTGAGGACTAATCCAGGCTGGGCGATAGAAGTTTTAAACAGCGTTTGCGACAGGGCGGGAAATTGCACCACATCTTGTAAAAACGGTTTTAACACATCTTCTCCCAACTGCTCCATTTCTTTAAATACCCCCGTCAAAAGTTCGTTAATTTGATTCGGGGGTATTTGTTGATTAATCCCGGCGCTCATCGAACGTTGAAACATCCAAGTTACCGCTATACTTGGCTGATAAGGCTGTAGGAGTTTCAAAGCATTTTGACTCAATTGGTCGCTTTGTAGCGCCTCGTGGACGCCGTTTGCGAGACGTTTTAGATGCCGTACCATTGCCCCAAAACCGCCAAAACTCAAAGGGGATTGACTGCCGCTACTATCTCCAATGGGAAGAATGCGATTCCAAGGCATTCTTAAGGGACTTTCGCGGAAAGTGGGGAAGAAACCAAACAGCGCCCGTTTAAATTGCAATTGTTCGAGTTCTACCTGCTGATATTGGGGTAAAAGGCGCAGGTAGTCCTCAAAAAATGCTTCTAAACTAAAGCGCTGCGGGTTAGCATCCATGTAAGTAAACAGGTAGGTTGTTCTGCCATCGCGGGCGGGAAAAGCTTCCCAGAAGTACTGGCATTGATTTTGCAACGGTGTGAAGGAGTACAACAAGTCGCCCGTGTCGTTTTTCGGAAAACCTGTGGCACAAGTTCCGACAACAAGACACACCCCATCGGGTTTTGTTCCTGCCCTTGCCTGCTGTACGATGGGGGAAAAATGTCCCATGGCGTCGATTAAGAGGCGAGTTTTGAAGTTGTTACCCGCTTCCAGCATTACTCCATCTGGATGGATAACTGCGCTTTGGAAGGGTGTTTTTTCAAATAGCTTGCCGCCCGCTTCGAGGAATTTTGTTTTGAGGGTTTCTAAGAGATAAACTGGATTGAGGCCGATGTTGAGAACGTCTTTTACCCAGAGATCGTTGCCGCCAAAAAAGCCGATGCGGGCGGGGTTGTATTCGGTGGCGATCGCTTTTTCCAATTCTGCTGCTGAAAGCAGTCCCAATTCGACAAATGTTTCTAATTCTTTGCGGGATATATTCCATTCTTGCTCTCTGCCGCGCAAGATTCCTCGTTCAACTAAAGCAACTCGCCAACCTTTTTGGGCTAATGCAGCGCCGATTAATATTCCTAAAGTGCCGCCGCAGATGACAACATCAAAATCTACTTCTCCCAAGGGTGTGGGATTTTCTTTGACTACGTTGGGGATGGGTGCGGTGTTTTCTTTGAGGGATTTCCAAAGAGTATCGACGCGGCGCAGTTGTGCTAAGACATCGCCGGGGAGTTGGTCAAGAATTTGTTCGGTGAGGGTCATGATGGGAGTGGGTTAGACAGGAATTACTTATTGTTATGGTAGTGCGATCGCAGGCAGCAGAGGATAGAATCTAGTCAGAGCGCAACCTAGCAGACTGCTGGAAACCGTCAAATGGTAAAAACTGCACAACTCAAAATCGACTATCCAGAGACATTTCCCGATGCCTTGCAACAGACAAGAGAACAATTTGAGCAAGAAGCTAAATGGGCAATGGCGGTGAAATTGTTTGAAATGAAACGCTTATCTTCGGGTATGGCTGCTGCATTGGTAGGGACAGATCGAGTAAGTTTCTTGTTGAATTTACATCGGTATGGAGTCGCGATGATCGATTTAACAGAAGAGGAACTTTTATCCGATTTAGAGAATGCTTGAACCTAACAGAATTGCAATCAACACTGCACCGCTCATTAGTATTGTCGCTGCTTTAGGCGATTTAGAGATACTTCGCAATCTATATGCTCAAGTCCTGGTTCCGTTTGAAGTCTGCCAAGAAATACTTGCCAAAGGTATCAGCGGATTTGCCGTTGCAGAATTTGAGGCGGCTTTTTGGTTACAAAAAATAGCTATTCCCATACAAATTGCCCCGATTTTTCTCAATTCGTTGGATCTAGGCGAGGCATCTGTGATTCAATTAGCCTTGAATGAAAATATCCAAACTGTTTGTATAGATGAGCCAGCGGGTAGGCGAATTGCTAGATTAAGTGGTCTTTCGCTAACAGGTTCTATAGGTATTTTATTGCGTGCCAAGAGGGAAGGATATCCACTTTCAATGCAGCAAGCGATTGAACGGATGAGAAATAGAGGCATCCGGCTAAGTGACACTGTGGTTAATTTTGCACTTCGGGAAGCTGGTGAGGATGGATGAGTGCGATCGCTCGTTGTTATGCCAAACTAGCCGAACGAGTGAACTCGCGGCTACACAAACGAAGCCTGCCGACCCAGGCTTTGCGGTTGTCTGCGTGTTATTACGGGTGCGATCGCGGTTTTATCTCCATTCGACGATACTGAACAGCCTGAATATAGCGAAATTTACGGTTTCGGATAACTACTTAGTTGGGTAAAAATTGGGTTAGGGAAAATGCGGGGACGAGGATGAAGGCGCGATCGCTTCTTAATCTAATTGCAAGCATAACTTTTTGGACATTGGTTTGTTGACAATAATTTCCTATCCAGCTACAACTCAGGAAATTCAAAGGCTTCCCCCATCGCCAGGAATTAATATCGGTAGAGTTGAATATCTTCGTGCAGAAAGAGTACGCGATCGTCAACTTGAACAGGCATTAATTCGCGAAGGGGTAGAACCTAACATAACATATACTTCAGTCTCGTATGTTTATAACAAAGTGGATTTAAACGGAGATGGTCATCCGGAAGCAATAGTTTCTCTTAAATCGCCTGCGTTTTGTGGTACTGGAGGTTGTCTTGCTTACATTTTCCGGTCAAATGGAAGAGGCTATCGAGAAAAAGTTTATGAAAGCCTCACCTACGGCACAATTGTGATTGCACCCCAGAAAAATTCAGGGTGGAATAATTTAATCAGACCTTATCGGAATTGGGAGCGCGATAGATGGGTTATTCGTTATGGTATCTTGCGCTTCAATGGCAGAGAGTACACAGGTATAAGTAATCTGCCACGCAACTCAACTCTTACTGGCACAGTTGCATTGGCATCGGATTACGAACATTCTCTGCAACCCTCGCCTAATGAGCAACAGACGGCAACGGAGCGCTCGCCAAATCAAGCGCGTTCAGCTACTTCGTCTAACATGACTGCAAGACCTCAAGTTCCAACTTGGGATCAGTTTGTAGCCAGTTTAAAGGAAGGAGAAGATTATGTTGCCTCTGATTTTGACCAGCCTCAATAATTTAGGAACTCGGTGGATTGGTGTATATATCCTAAAAGCAGGATTAGCAAGCTATCCTATTCCAGGCAATTCAGAGATTAACCAAGTTAATTTTGATGCAGATCGTTATGTCCAATCAGGACAAGCTATTTACTTGTTTTGGAATTTAAGTCATTCGGCTATAGCATATGCAAATGACAATCAGGTTAGATTTCCCGAAAAAGGGAGAGGTTGTTTGGCAATTACCTGTTTAACAGCTCCTTCCATGAGTAACGCTCAAATTAGCAGTATTTTGCGTTCAGAACGAGCGATTAGTACAACTGCATCTGCAACGTCCAGCACTCAGCGATCGCCTAATTCTGGGCAACAGACGGCGACGGAGCGATCGCTTCTAGTAGCTGCTAATGCACAATCAATTCGCGGCGTTACTGTTCCACCCGCTGAAAAAAGCCCTAGTCGGCTAGCGGATGGCTATGGCTTCTTTCTTGATAAACCCAACGCTAAAAAACTAGATGATGGCACATTGATATACAGCTTTGATGTCTATAACTTGGGTTATGCTGATGGTGTAATTGAGGTATATGATTCACGCAATAACTTGATTGAAGTCAGAGGAATTGAAGGATTTAGAAATCCTGCTACTAACTTATACGCTTACCCAGTAGAAGGAGTGAACAGGCTTTTCAGACTAGCTACTGAAGGATATGGTATTTTGGATTTGAGAAATACATTCGTTAGAGCGAAAAAGACTGAAATTAGAAACATAGCTATTCCACGTGGAGGACGCTTGATTTTCACGTGGAATAGCGAACGAGCCATAATATATAACCAAGCAACTTTTGTAATGGGAGTTTTAGCTGATTCAGTATTATCGAAATTTCCTAGCGGTGATAATTATACTATTAAAACAAATATTCTGTCATCTCTTTTTATCGAACTTCAAAAAGAACGAGTTGGTAGCTTGCTCCGAGATGGGATGTTGCTAACAGCGCAAGATAGCCGCAGAGCTTTTGCCAACCAAAGTTGGATTGAAGAGCAGAACTTATCCAAGCTAATGGAAATAGGCTCTAAGGTTCTTGCACAAGAGTTGTTGAAATATGGAGCGGAACGCACGGTAGTTGATCAGTTAGTTTTAGGAAAAAAATTAAGTTTTTGGGTGACAGCCGCAGAAATTACTGTACAAGGTAGCAATGCCTTTTTACAATGGCTTGATTTGGAGCGTTCTCGAAAATGGGAACAAGCAGACGGGCAACCTTTTGGTATCTCTAATTGAAGAATGCCGAACGCCTGAAGGCGCGGCTACACGAACAAAGCCTGCCTTCGCGGGCTGGGTGTTTAAATCGGTAAGATTGCGGGTGCGATCGCGAGCAAAACTTTCGCAAAATACAATAAAGGGCTTTACGCTTTGGGTTTTCTCACCAACGCAAAATAGCCCGAACGAGTAAACTCGCGGAGCGCAAGCGGGCACACAAACAAAGCCTGCCAAAGCAGGCTAAATTTCCACAGCCCGCGCAGGCGGGCTTCGTTTGTGTAGCCCCACCCTTCAGGGTGAGGGTATTTTAACAAGAGGAAAAAATGCACAGAAATTTTACACAATTGTACCTGCATTTTGTCTGGGGAACTTGGGATAGATTGCCTCTAGTCACACCAGACATTCAAGAAGTCATTTATGCCGCAATTATTAGTCAATGCCGTCAATTGGGATGCACGGTAATTGCCATTGGCGGCGTCGCAGATCATGTTCACTTACTCACCGATTTTCCGCCTACCTTAACCGTATCTGAACTAATCGGCAAAGCTAAAGGCACTTCATCTCACCTAATTACCCATGAAATTAAACCCAAAGAATTTTTCAAATGGCAAGGCGGTTACTGTGCATTTACAGTGAGTCACCAAAATATAGATCAAATAGCTAATTATATCCGTAACCAAGCAAGTCATCATCAACAAAAATCCCTCATCTCGCACTGGGAAATCAGCTGATTGAGCCATCCCGCAGCCTAACGCCTAAAGGCGCGGCTACACCAACAAAGTCCGCCTACGCGGACTCTTTAGCCTGGGTCGGCAGGCTTCGTTTGTGTAGCCGCGAGTTCACTCGTTCGGCTCTAGATTTGTGCATGCGAATCTTGGGTAGGGGGAGGGTACAAGAACGAGCAATAGCGCAGTTGAATAGCTTATCCGTCGATAATCCAATCCGCTCGATTGCTCTAGAATTGTTGTATAAGTGCGATTCGTTTAGCCTAAAGACACTCTAGAAATAAGTTCTAAAGTGACGGGACGGTTAGCAGAAATCCTGTAAAAAGGATTCTGACAACTGATTACGCTTGTGGGTGTAAGTCCCACTCTGCAAGTGCAGCAGTAAAAGCATAACCCCTATCAGATTGAATAACAACCAATCAGGTAAAGCGGGGATAAAAGGCAGAACTACTGGAAGCCGAATCTGATAACTGCCGAGCCAGAATTCATGGGTAGCGAAAGCAAATATGTGTCAGAACCATCGTCATAATTAATAGTCAAACCGCTGATTAAGACCAAGCCAAAAGGCAAGGATAGGGTATTGGCGGTTTCGTATCCGACCAATCAGCACTACCCAAAAACCCGGTGGAGAGCATCACGCTAAAAATTCAACCAAAGCGTAATCGGAACGAAGTAACCCCAATATATCTCTGGGAAGGTCGATACCCAGTAAGTAGTTAGCCACAAGGTATATCGGGGAGGGATTGAATCAAAAGCGAACGCCCTGTAGTAATTACAGGGATATGCTGACAGATTCACAATAACCTTAACGAAAGAGTTGTCAATGGGCTAGGAGAAGAAGCAAAGGTAATATTAATCAGGGCAAATATTGGCGAACAGTAGGCAAACGAAGTTGGTGTTTCACCACAGAATTGGGACTAGAATTACTTCTACACTCAGCAACGCCAATTGTGCGGCACGTCAAAGTGAAAGGTAATGCTAGCCCTTACAATGGTGACTGGATTTATTCGAGTAAGCGACTCAGAAAACATCCAGAAGTACCAACCAGAGTAGCCAAACTACTGAAAGCACAAAAAGGAAAATGTACTCACTGCGGTCTGTATTTTACACCTACAGACATTGTAGAAGTTGACCATATGAACGCTGTCACAATATCAACACAGCCAGGGATGGCTGGTTGAACTCGTACCCTAGTCCTGGCTTTCTACCATACAAGAAACCCGGTTTTTTAGAAAAACCGGGTTTCTTGATTATTTGGCTAAGGAAACTGCTTTTGAGACTGCTTCATCCAATTTATCTACCACAGATACTCCCAACCCTGCCAAACGCTCTCTAGCGGCGAGTAGGTAGGAACCCGCGAGGCGCACTACAAAATGGGGATAGTGAGTCTGCGATCGCACTTCCACCCCAGCAGCTACTTCCTGGGTCACGCTCACCCCACTACGGCGGCGACTCCCACTCGTTGAATTCACCGCTGGTACCGTTTCCCCACTGGGTGGCAGATATTTGGCAATAATGCCAGCTACGCCATCGCAGGAAGTAGCTCCGCCTAAAATATTCACTAAAACAACCTTAATCCCCCTATTTTCGCTCAATAATCCCAGTCCCCTTTCCAAGCGATCGCACAACGTCGTCCCTGTCCCCATCCCCGTCATCTCTTCGCCTATATTCAAGTAGCTGGCTGGCTTTCCCCCTCCTTGGTATACCAAATCTAGGGTCACCATCCCTAAACCATTCCCGTTACACACCACCGCAATATTTCCGCCCGCTTCCAATACCTGGGGCCTTGAATTATAACACATACTTAAATCTTTAGCAAGATCGCGCTCGTCTCCCTTTTCTTTTTCCCGCTGTTTTGCCAGGATTACCAACTCGCGATGGCGTCCCAAAGCCGCATCGTTGGCGATGACTTTACCATCTAGCGCCATAACTTCGCCAGCAAGACTGACACCCAGGGGATTAATTTCGACTAAATCCAAGTCTTTCTGGATAAACAATTTATACATCGCTTCGACGATGGTACTGACAGCCGAAATTAACTGACCCTGCAATCCCATCTTCAAAGCCAAACGGCGGGCGTAGAATGGGGAAAATTCACCCTCTACAATTACCTGCTGCATTTTCTCTTGCACCGCATCCGAATCCATACCGCCCTGGGGCGAACCCAACAAAACGGGGCGACAAAGGGTATAATCCAGGGCGACTGCCAGATAAAATTCTTGTGTCGCATTGTAGCGAGCTTCTGCTAGGAGTACTTTGGGATACTCGCCCCGAATGGGTAATTGGAAAATAGTTTGAGCTGCGGCGATCGCATCGATTGTATTTTCCACAAATTTAATCCCGCCTGCTCTTCCCCTATTCCCCTTTGGCACTTGAGACTTCAACACCACTGGATAGGGTATCTTTAAATCCTTCAGGTCGCTAGGGCGGTCGATGCGTTGGGACGGTAAAACCGGAATGCCGATTTCGCGAAATAATTCTTTAGCTTGATATTCTAAAAGGTCCATAAATAATTGCGGTAGTGGGTATTGAGCGGTGTATAGTGAGTAGATTCACCCACTACTTATTACCTACTACCTTTTCTTGCCAGTCTTTGGCGACTAGATCGATGCCGTAGAACCGCTGCCAGAAGCGATCTACAACCTTTGTGGGCAAGACTTTGGTCATGAAAAACAGCAAAATCTTGCCGCCCGTAGCAGCAGTATAGCGGGGTTTTGGATTGGGGTCTGTAAGCGAGCGCACAATTACCTCTGCCACGCGCTCAGATGTCCAAGCGCGGGAAGTGGTTTTATCCTGCAATCCTTTTAAATTCTCAAATGCAGCGCGGTAAGGTGTAGTTTCGGGAGAGGTTACCGCTTGCTCGACTGCTTGAGCAGCAACGTCAAAAAAATCCGTACTGACCGGCCCTGGTTCAATCACGCTGACTTTAATATTAAACGGCTCCAACTCCATCCGCAGGGAATCGCTGAGGGATTCCAAAGCAAATTTAGAAGCGCTATATAACCCGCCAAACGGAAACGCCATCCGTCCCCCGATTGAACTAATATTAATAATGCGTCCGCCGCCAGAGTTACGCATAACGGGAATTAATGCTCGAATCAACGCCAGCGGTCCCAAGACGTTAACTTCAAATTGCCGCCTTGCTGCCGCCGCCGGAATTAATTCTATCGGCCCCATTTGACCGTACCCGGCATTATTAACCAAGGCGTCAACGCGACCAAATCGTTCCAAGGCTCTGCTAGCCAAGGCTTCGACTTGCTCGACCTTTGACATATCTGTGGGGACGACCAATACTTCCGCACCGGCTTTGTTACAGTAGGTGGCAACGGCTTCCAGCTTTTCGGTGTTGCGAGCTGCCAGAACTAATCGGATGCCTAAAAATCGTTGAGCCAAAACTTGTGCTAAAGCCGCTCCAATTCCCTTGGAGGCACCAGTGATCAGTACAACTTGTTCGGATAAGGCAGGAAAATCGGGCATAGTAAATTTAGTACTCCTAAGAAACTCGCTCAAGAGCATGTGGGCAGGTGAGCAGGAGTTTCTTTTTTATATGACTGGTTGCGTTTGCTGCCCTGGGGACGCTCTTAATCTTATCTTTACATTTCTTATAATTTTTCGCAGCGCATATCTCTTGTTTCTAGGGTGGGAAAATTGACTTATTTGGCTGGTTGGATCTGAGAATAAACCCGGATGGGACTTATCTTTATCAATCAACGTGAAAATCAAATTGATTAAAATTAACACTCAAAAAACCAAAGGTGGTACCCTATGCAAACAGTAGCGCAGCAGGATGAGATCAAAGCACTAAAGCGATTTTTGCAGAAGCGGTTGCAGTCAGAAGCAGCCTTGGAAGTACCCTTCCAACTACAGTGCGTTCTCAAAGATGGGGAATTATTGATTTTGGTGCAACACGAGGCATCAAACGGATTTGACGCGACAAACATCTTCAACACGCTACAGCAAGCAATTTCTGCCGTGGGATCGGCTTTGCCCAACGCAGGGTCGGACTTCCAGCAGGTACACGTTTTCCTGAGAGTGGCGGGACAAAAGCAGCCTTATGCAGCGGAAGATTTTACAGTAGAGAACCCAGTCGCTGCGAGTAAGAACGCTTCTGAACTGGAAAACCTGCTGGCATTGGAAGAAGAAGAAAACCCGCCCCTAAGCTGGGATAATTTCACAAACGATCCCGAAACATCCGCAACGGGGACATCAAAACAAACAGTCGAAGATCGCCAAGGCGTCCAAAAGCAACCCACGCCAAAGCGAGAGAACCCGTTTAAAACAACACCCAAGGTGCAACAGCACAGCAGTGACAGGGAAACGCCGTCGCCAGCGCCCCCAGTACCATTGTTGGCAGCCGTTGGTGTAATGGCGGGGGTGCTGTCATTGGCTAGCATCTACGCCTTGACGCGCCCTTGCACGATCGGATCTTGTTACCAGCTACAAAACGCGCAGCAGTTAAATCAAGAGTCAATTGAAATTCTGCGTCAAGCCAAGTCGGGACAAGAGTTGGTGGTAGCGCAACAGAAATGGCAGCAAGCCACCGAACAATTGAAAAGTATAGCCCCTTGGGCGCGCGATCGCGCCAAAGCACAAAACCTGTTACAGACTTACTCAGCGCAGATGGCGAGGCTAGACTTGGTTTTAACCGGGTTAAACAAAGCCACCCAAGCAACGCAAAAAAGTCAAAATCCTCCCCACTCGGTACAAGAGTGGCGAGATATCCTGGCGCTGTGGAACGAGGCGATCGGGCAAATGCGGCAAGTCGCTCCCAATAGTTCGGTTTATCCCCTAGTCAAGCAAAGATTAGAAGAATACCAGCTCAACGTCGCAATTGTCAACCAGCGCATCCGCACCGAACAACAAGCAGACCAAGAATTGATCGAAGCCAAGCAAACGGCACAAGTTGCCGAAGCGCGCATGGGGAACGCGCGCAGCTTTGAAAACTGGCAACAAGTTTTCAATAGCTGGCAGGCATCAATCGATGCCCTCACCTCGATCCCGCCAACTACAACGGCTTACAGAGAAGCCCAGGATTTATTATTAAACTACCGACCTAAACTGGCAACCGCACGCGATCGCCGCACCAGAGAACAAATCTCGGCAAACGGTTACAATCAAGCCGTGAGTCTGGCATCTCTCGCCCAGCGCCTAGAACAACAAGGTCAATGGTCGCAAGCGGTCGCTACCTGGCGTCAAGCTTCTACCTCCGCCTCCCAAGTCCCCAGCGAAAGTTTTTACTACAATCAAACCCAACCGCTGATCGATGCCTATGCTAATGCTTTAAAGCAAGCAGAAGCCAATCTGAAAATATCCCTCCTTTTACAAAAAGCCCGCTTGGATCTCAACCGCACTTGTTCCGGTACAACCAGGATTTGTAATTTTAATGTCGCCAACGATGGTATTAAGGTTTATCTTACTCCTGCTTATTACAACCAGTTGGTAAGAACTAACGCCACCGCGACTCTAAACGGCGACGCCGATACCCAACAAGCAGTCGAAGATCATCTCCAAACCTTACAAGCTGCCCTAGAAGCTATCAGCGAAAACGCTAACCTGCCCCTGGCGCTTTACGACCACCGCCGTCAACTTATCGGTACTCATACGCCTAAAAGTTAATTGGTAATTGCTCATTGCTAATTGCTTATTGCTAATTGCTTATTTAGGGCTGACGCGAAGCAACCGGGTTTCTCTGAAAAATTTGTCAACGATATTGGAGGGGTTAATGTTTTTGTGAATGATGTTAGCAGCGTGGATTTGAGCTAAACTTGCAGTTGTTGCGATCGCAATCTGTAAAAAGTCCTCATAGTTGACTTGGCGGTTACTCATCCAGCTAGTCAGGGATTCGCCGCCAAAGTCCTCAAATACAATTGACAAAGGTATTTTGAGATTTTTCTAAACTGAGGGAACGACAAACGCCAGTGATATTGAGTTTATGAGTAATTTCATATTCTTGCCTGTAGCACACTAGCTCTTCCGGTGTGGTATAGTCTTGTTTGAGAAGTTTGAGGATAACATCTTGACAGTCTAACGAAAGGATAGCTCGGTAGACGAGAGAGTTGGCACTTTCGTAAATCTGTCTAATAGTTTGGTAGCCAGGAAGGATGAGCATAGAGCGAATTACCGTCAGAAATAAGATAAACAATCGAGAATAAGGGCTTAATTTCCTGTTTTTAGCACAATCTCTTCTGTAAACCTGATAATGTAACAACAAATTATTTTTTCAGGTTTTCCGACTATCCCAGATAGAGAGTTGTTTTGACGCAAGTTGCCCTGGGGAGGTGCAACTTCGGTTGGCTGAAATCCTCATCTTGTATGAGTTATAGCTGTTTGATTCATCGGTAGTTACAGTCATAGAATGTAAGATTTTATTAAGCTTTGCAGCGATATCATATCTGGTGGAAATGGTGCGCTACACGACCTTAACGCACCCTACTGGCGCGACACGCCTAAAATGGTGCGTTACGACGGATTGTTGAATTTAAGTCAGAGCAAAGATGATCGCCGTCTAACGCACCCTACTCTAATCCACTGTTTTAGCTGTGTCGCGCCACTACATATAGAAACTTTGGGTAATTCCTGTAATTGCTAATTGCTTATGGGAATATTTTCGGGATCTACCATTAGTTATTAGCTATTAGCATTAATGAATTAGCTGATCGTATGAATTGAAAACTTTTAAACAAACTCCTTTTGTAACTAACAAAGTAGCGATTAAAGTAGCAGTTGCTACCATAAATAAAACTAACATCTGGTAAAATGCTGCTTGAAACGGGCTAACACCGCCCAAAATTTGACCTGTGAAAAATCCTGGAAATGCAATCACACCGACGATTGCCATCGAGTTTAAAGTGGGAATAATACCAGCGCGGATTGCTTCTTTGCGATAGGATGCTACTGCTTGTTGAGGTGTAGCGCCCAAGCTGAGGTGAGTTTCGATTTCTATGCGTGCGGCGACTAAACTGCTGGTGAGGCGTTCACCTGCGATCGCCGCCCCATTCATTGCCTGACCTAATACTATCGCCGCCAAGGGCACAAGATACCGGGGTTCGTACCAAGTCGGCGGTTGCAATACCAACAAATTGACATACCCTACAGTGAAAGCCGTACTGAGTAACAGCGAACCCCACACTATCGGTAATATTTGGGGAATCTTTTTACCGATGCGATTGCGCGCTACCAGCGCCGCCGTGGTGAGTATCAAAATTAACACAACTAGAACCGCTACTGGGTTATTCCCGGCGAAGGCTACCTCTAAAACAAAGCCTACCCCGAATAGTTGCGCGATCGCGCGCACCGTCGCCGTCAACAGACGCCATTCCAGTCCCAGTCTTTCTATAGCAGATAACCCTATGGCAATTGCGATCAAACCCAATGCCCAAGCTAGGTGTCCGATATCAAGTTGAATTAAATCCATATGCTAATCGGTAATGGGTAATCGGTAATTGGTAATGGGGTTATGGACATCCTACGGGAAGCCAACAAGCGCGTCTACGTCTTTTTCCCTCCTACCAATTACCAATTAGCCATTACCCATTACCATTCTTATAGGTAAAAATTACTGGTAACAGAGTGAGCAACATTCCCCCCGTTGACTTGGCGCAGCAATATCAGATGATCGCAGAAGAAGTGAATGCTGCTGTTTTAAGCGTACTGTCCTCTGGTCGTTACATTGGCGGCAACTCAGTCGAAAGTTTTGAGCAACAGTTTGCCAGCTACACTGGCGTTAGCGAATGCATCGCCTGTAATTCTGGTACTGACGCGCTGTATTTGGCATTGCGATCCCTCGGCATCGGGTCGCAAGATCAAGTTATTACCACGCCCTTCACTTTTATAGCCACCGCCGAGGCGATTAGCGCCGTTGGGGCGACGCCAGTATTTGTCGATATTGACCCCGAAACGTTTAATTTAGACCTTAACCAGTTAGAATCGGCTATTACCTGCAAAACTAAGGCAATTATTCCGGTTCACTTGTTTGGGCAGCCTGTAGATATGACGCGCTTGATGGCAATTGCTTCTGCCCATAACCTGTTTGTCATCGAAGACTGCGCCCAAGCGACAGGGGCAGAATGGGCAGGGCGAAAGGTAGGCAGCATCGGACACATCGGCTGTTTTAGCTTCTTTCCCACCAAAAATTTAGGCGCTTGCGGTGATGGGGGGGCGGTAACGACTAATGATAGCGCGATCGCTACCCAAATTCGCCGCCTGCGAGAACACGGTACCAGCAGTCGCTACTACCACGAAGCCATCGGCATCAACAGTCGCCTAGACGCCCTGCAAGCCGCTATTGTGCAAATTAAACTACGTTACCTCGATACCTGGAATGCCCAACGTAGGGAAATTGCCACCCGCTACCAAGATCTGCTAAGTCCAATTCCAGGCATTATCCTCCCCCAAGCACCAACTAAGGGTAAAACTGTCTGGAATCAATTTACGATTCGGGTAATCGGCACAGATGAAGCGGCTACTAGGGACAGGGTACGCAGCCAAATGCAAGAAAAAGGCGTTTCTTCAATGGTTTACTATCCTTTACCCCTGCACTTGCAACCAGTTTATCAAGGTTTAGGTTATCAGCAAGGCAGCTTTCCCGCTGCCGAACAAGCTTGCCACGAAGTGTTGTCTTTGCCAATATTTCCAGAACTATCTATCGAACAACAGGAACGGGTTGTTTATGCATTAAAAGAGTCATTATTCAATAGTTCAATAGGGGCGGGTTTTACCGATGATCCATGCCATCAGCGACAATTGGTTTAAACCCGCCCCGGTATTGTCTAGGGGCGGGTTTTACCAATTCAATAGGAACAATAAATTTCAGGCTGTAGGCGCACAGCATTTTTAAGTTTTTGGGTAGAAATCAAAACCGATCTACGTTCCCTACAAACCTGTTAAAACATCTGGAAAATCAAACTGTAGGGGCACGGAATTCTACCATCTGTGGGTAGAAATCAAAACCGATCTACGCCGTCAAACTTTAGGGGCACGGCATTTTACCATCTTTGGGTAGAAATCAAAACCGATCTACGCCGTGCCCCTTCGCCCCTACGATTAAACGCGGACGCGGTTTTTGCTAGTTGTCGCCAAGGCTTCTACCAAGCTGCGGACGACTGCTATCATTGCAACTTCGCTATTGAGTTGGTTAACAGCCGATCCTACACCGACGCCAGACGCACCCGCAGCGATCGCTAAAGGTGCGGTGACGCTGGATATCCCAGAAGCGCAAAGTACCGGGACGGATACGGCGCGGGAAATTTCATACGCCGCCGCCAAGGTAGGTGCTGCCTTTTCGATCAATCCCAGGGTTCCTCCATGAGTAGGGGCGCTGCTGGTACCCCCTTCGGTTTGGATAATATCAGCACCCGCTTTCACCAGTTCTTCTGCCAGATGTACCTGTTCGGACAGTTCTAAGGTATGGGGAACCGTCACCGATAAGGTAATGTGGGGCAGGAGACTGCGCGTTTGCTGCGTCAGCCCCAATACTTCCTCTGCTTCAAACCGACGCCCCAGGGCATAGAAACTGTCATAGTTACCAATTTCGATCAAATCTGCACCCGCAGCCACCGCCGATACAAACCGATCCGGTTCCACTGCCGATACACAAATCGGCATATCTGTCAATGCGCGGCACAGGGAAACCAGATCCCGATCGGCGGCAATATCTACAAACGTCGCCCCGCCTTGGTGAGCGGCTTTCACCGTTGCTGCTACTCGCATAGGGTCGAAATTATTCAAGCCGCTGATAATTTTTAGGGCAATGCCTTGGTCAAAAGCACCCTGTAGTTTTGCATCGATCATCTAAAACCTCATGAGAGTGTGGAAACCACCATCTTTTCAGTGGTGGATGAAACAGGATGCAGCGTTTTTAAACGCTGTCCCCTAAAGGGGAGGAGAGGTATGGTTGCCTCTCCCTGCGGATATGATTGTCCCCCAAACCCCATTTCTGGGGTAAAGTTAGCAAGGCCAAGGTTATCGGTCGGTACTATCTCAAAAGCACTGTCTTACACCTCGTAAAACTGTTTAACTCTTGAGTTCTAGAGCAGGGAACTAGCACTCTCATTCCCTGGTAGGAACTTGAACGCTTGCCGATAACTTTGTTTCCCCGTTGCACCGGACTCGGGCCCGTCAGCTACCTAAAGTTTCGAGGCAGTGAGCCGCCGTCTCTTTAGAGCGGGGTGCTGACTTTGCTTCTGTTCTCGTACAAACACTCGTACAAACAAATGTATAGCTCATTTTGACATTCCCGGTCCCCACCAGCTGCCTTGCGATCGCCCGATAAATTATTCCATCAAAGTCAATCATTTTTAATAAATCTTAATAGTAGCTCGGTCAGCCGAATTGTGAGATTTTTGTTTTTCAGGATGCAGTTATCACTTTGATTTCTAGGTAATCTCAAGGAATAACTCCCTGGCGACAAGGTGCTAGGACCTGAAAAACTAGCCAAAAGAGGTATACAATGCCATTCATAAATGTTACAATTTTTTACAAAACTTTAAAGGTAGCGCCATGAAGACCGCTCAGACTTCCACAGACTTAGTGCGCACATACCTTCGGGAAATCGGCAGAGTTCCCCTGCTAACACACGAGCAGGAGATATTGTACGGCAAACAGGTACAGCGCTTAACGGCACTTATGGCGGCGAAAGAATCCCTTGCTGCTAAGATAGACCGCGAACCCACTATGGCGGAGTGGGCGCAGCAAGTTGAGCTGTCCCCGTCAGAGATACAGCAGATTATGAGAGAGGGAGAAATTGCCAAGCGCAAGATGGTCGAAGCCAACTTGCGACTGGTGGTATCGGTTGCCAAAAAATATATTAAGCGCAACGTAGACCTGTTGGATCTGATTCAGGAAGGCACGATTGGGATGCAGCGGGGGGTGGAAAAATTCGACCCGACCAAGGGGTATCGGTTTTCCACCTATGCCTATTGGTGGATTCGTCAGGCAATTACTCGTGCTATAGCGGAAAAAGGTCGGACGATTCGCCTGCCGATCCATATCACCGAGAAGCTGAACAAAATTAAGAAAGCTCAGCGCTATCTATCCCAAAGACTGGGAAGAGCTGCTACCGCTGCCGAGTTAGCCGAGGAACTAGATTTGACCCCGAAGCAGGTACGGGAATACCTGGAGCGATCGCGTCAGCCGCTATCGCTAGATTTGCGCGTCGGCGATAACCAGGACACCGAACTGGTGGAACTGTTAGAAGATACCGGGCCTTCCCCAGAAGAATTCGCCGTGCAGTCGGCACTCCAGACAGATCTGGAAAAGCTGATGTCGGATCTGACGCCCCAGCAACGGCAGGTGTTAGAGTTGCGGTTTGGTTTAGAAGACGGACAAGCTTTAACCCTGGCTAAAATAGGCGATCGTCTCAACATCAGCCGCGAACGAGTGCGGCAGATCGAACGGGAAGCGCTGACAAAACTCCGCAAGCGCAGAACGGATATGGAGGAATTCCTGCTGGGAGCATAAATAAAAAAGATAGGAAATAGGGAGCCGAAAAAACCGTAGCATTCTGCTTCATCTGAGGTATCTCCCTATACCCTGTCCTCGCTCTCCATCTTCCTTATCCCTGACCAATGCCCGATTCCAGTGAGAAAAACCACCAGACAAAGGTTCGGTTCCACCCACTACATGACTTAGATCGGATTGCTAAAGTAGTTGACATAAGCGCATCAATAGCAAGCTCGGTTGTAAACATTTCAAAAGTGCGCCTTTTAAAGTTAAGCATTCAAACAATTGCACGCCACCACGGAGGTTATGGTGAATCAATCATCTAATAGAGGCCCAGAATTTTTGAAAGAAGAATCCGAACAAGCGAATTTGCTGTGGCAATACGTGCAATCTATGAGTCCGGATACAGTTGCCCAGCTATCGAAACCCTCTTCGGCGGAAGTTTTTCAGGTGATGGAACGCAACATTATCGGTTTGTTGGGCAACCTGCCTTCAGAACATTTTGGCGTCACCATTAGTACCAGTCGGGAAAATTTTGGTAGACTTTTGGCTTCTGCCATGATTAGCGGTTACTTTCTCCGCAACGCCGAACAGCGGATGACTTTTGAAAAGTCTTTGAGCGGTGCTGAAGCCAGCGCCCCCGAAGGCGAATAGGCAAGCAGTGGGGTGCGTTGAATATGTCGTCCCCACTCAAAAACTCGACAGGCTAGCTCAACGGCCTGTCGAGTTTTATTATGGCCCAATTGAGGCGATCGCTCCCGTTCCTAGTAGGCGCTTTAGCCGTTCTTCGTAGGCGCTTGAGCGCCCCCGTTCTTCGTAGGCGCTCAAGCGACCCCAAACTCTTATAAAATCTGAATTACCGATGCGCGAACCAAACGCACCCTTACCCCATAAGCTAATTGGCGTTGCCGCGATATGGAACGACCAACAACAAATATTAATTGACCGTCGGCGTCAAGATGGTTTATTAGGAGGATTGTGGGAATTTCCCGGTGGCAAACTAGAGCCTGGTGAAACCGTTGAAGAGTGTATCAAACGGGAAATATTAGAAGAGTTGGGAATTGAAATCGCAGTCGGCGACCATTTGATTACGATTAACCACCCCTATTCTCACTTCCACGTCACTCTAATCGTGCATCATTGCCGCCACATCAACGGCGAACCGCAGCCGATAGAATGCGATGAAGTGCGTTGGGTAACGTTAGATGAGCTTGATCTGTATCCGTTTCCCCAGGCTAACCTCGAGATTATCAACGCACTGCGAAAAAGCTAAAGCAACTGCGTCCCATGCCCGATCTTAATTTTGTCGATAAACTGGCAAAGTGAAGTGGAAGCAACTGCCACTACCGGGAGTAGAATCTACCCAAATGCGACCGTAGTGTGCTAGAATGATGCGCTGACACAAAGATAAACCAATTCCGTATCCCTCCTTGGCTTGATCCCGTTGGAGGCGGAAGCTGTCTTCAAAGATATGTTCTCGGCTTTCTTCGGGGATACCGGGACCATTGTCGCTGACGCTGACTTGTACTTTTTGGGAAGTGCGGTGCAGGATCGAAATGGCAATCGTGCCTTCTTCTGGGGTGTATTTAATTGCATTGTCGAGCAGGTTTACCAACACTTGGCGCACTCGTTCTGTATCGGCATATACGTAGGGCAAGTCTTTGGGGATATCGGTTGTCACCTGCTGCATTTTTGCTTCAAATACGGGTTTCATCGAATTGAGAATATCTAAGCAGAGGTTCTCCAGGTTGAGTTTTTGCGGGTGAATGCGGAGCGTTGCTGTTTTCCCTTTCCCTGCTTGGAGTATATCGGCAATCAGCCGCTCGATGTTGCGGGTTTGCACTCGCGCCTGTTTGATTAAATGGGCGGTGAGGGCGGGTGTTAGCCGCGATATTTGACCGTTATGAGGATTGTAGTTGGTTTCTAGGGTTTCTAGGGCAATCGAAGCCGCCGTGAGGGGATTTCGCAGGTCGTGCGCCAGCATGGAGATAATCCGGTCTTTGAACTGCAACAACCGTTGTAGTTCTTCGTTCTCCTGCTTCAGTTGAAAAATTTCTTCGGTTAGTTGAATCAGTTCGGCAAAATTGTTAATCGAAGCGAGCAAAGGTTGGGTGGTTACACTGGCATCAGGTTGTAATGTCAGATGCTCAATCGCATCGTGTTTCCAGCGCGTCCACCATTCCTGCAATTGCGCCACTAAGTTACTACCCGCTAGCACATGTCGCGGCGGTGGGCTGATTTTAATCAACGCTGGTGTTGCCACCAGTTTAAAATGTTCGGCTAGATAGGGTTGTGCCCCAACATCGATCACCTCAAATTCTAACGGATAGTCAGCTTTGAGCTGTTCGAGATCGTGTCGGAGTTGCTGAAGTTGTTCAGTGGAACTTGGACGTTCGTCTACGAATAACAACAGCTGTAAAGGCGTCTGGGGATGGGTTAACTTTTCAGCAGTTGCTGGCATGAATTCTTTTTTCAGCACGGCGGAATTTCCAAGGTGACGCTATTCCAACAGGTTAAGGTAATCAACCAGGTGAGGGTAGAGTACTTGCCCGTTTGACTTCTATTTATAAGCTACCTCTTTCTGAGTATTCTAGTAAGTCGTTGCAACTATCTTAGGGTATAGGGCATCAATCATGAAGTATGGAGCATGTTTTACCAACGATCTACCACCTTCGCGACAGTTTATTTAAACCCGCCCCTATCTTGAGTCATACAACATAACATGAGACTCTGATCGAGAGCGTAAATTGGTGAGCGAGTGATGGTGTTGATGGCGCGGAAATCACCCCAAGTGCGGGTTGTCCTGGTGGGAGCGATCGCTTTCTTCGTTTTGGCTCTTACTTTAACACTGCTAAGGCACTTCTGTTTTTATTCTTCCTACGACCAGGGGATTTTCAACCAAGTTTTCTGGAACGGTATTCACGGGCGATTTTTCCAAAGTTCCCTTTCTTCCCAACTTTCTACCAATGTCGTCCACAACGGCGAGGTTCCTGCCGTATATTACCACCGTTTGGGGCAACATTTTACACCTGCTTTATTACTTTGGTTACCGATCTACGCCCTGTTTCCGTTTCCAGCTACTTTGACGGTATTGCAAGTAACTTTAGTCACTGCCGCTGGATTGGTTTTATATGCTTTAGCAAGGCAATACTTACAACCAACGGTATCGGCAATAATTACCTTAAGCTTCTACGGCGCTAATGGGATTGTTGGCCCGACACTGGCTAATTTTCACGATATATGCCAACTGCCGCTATTTATGTTCGGCCTGCTGCTGGCAATGGAAAAACGCTGGTGGTGGCTGTTTGCTATTCTCTCGGCGTTCATTTTAGCCGTGCGGGAAGATGGCGGCATCAGTTTGTTTGGTGTCGGATTTTACCTGATAGCGAGCAGACGCTATCCTAAAATTGGCTTGGTTGTATGTACCCTGAGCTTTGGTTACATGCTGTTGCTGACTAATGCGATCATGCCGCTGTTTTCCGATGATATTTCCCGGCGGTTTATGATCGAACGGTTTGGTCAGTATGCGGATGGGGAAGAAGCTTCTACCGTAGAAATTATTTGGGGTATCGTTAGCAATCCTTTGCGGTTGTTGGTAGAACTATTTTCGCCCTTTTTTGGGACGATTCGCTATTTAATTAGTCATTGGTTACCGTTTGCGTTTGTCCCAGCTGCTTCACCTGCAGCTTGGGCAATCGCCAGCTTCCCCCTGCTCAAACTATTCTTAGGTAAGGGCGAATCGGTTTTGGCAATTAACATTCGCTATGCCATGACCGTCGTGCCTGGGCTGTGTTACGGTGCTATTCTGTGGTGGAAAGGTCGCGAAATTCTTCTAGATGCACCGCTGCGCCAGTTTGTTATCCAACCTTTTTACTCGCTGCAATCGCTTGCAGGAGTCGGTCAAATATTCCATCGGGCGATAAACTGGTTCTCGCAGCACCCAAAATGGCCCAAAATCTCGATGCGGCGGTTTTGGGCAATTTGTCTTTGTATTTCGCTGTTTTTTAGCTTTACTTCTAACCCAAATCGCACGCTATCGTTTATAATCCCCGATTCCATTCAACCTTGGGTTTACGTGCCGCTACCCCGTCAGTGGGAACACGCCACAGCAATTCGTTCCCTACTAAATCAAATCCCTAAGGATGCCAGCGTATCGGCGACAACGTTTATTGTGCCACATCTTTCGGGTCGTCGCGAAATTATCCGGTTTCCTTCGTTGCAGTTCCGCAACGATGCACGACAGGTGGTAAAGGTAGAGTATGCGATCGCAGATATATGGCAGTTGCAGCAGTATCAACCAGCTTTTAGAGGCGATCGCCAAACCTTACAGGATAGCCTTCGCACCATCAAACTGGTTACTAGCAAGCGAGAATACGGCATTATTGGCTGTGAGGATGGCGTGATTTTGATGCAAAAAGGCGTCGCTTCTAACCCAAAAGCCTTAGCAGCATGGCAGTCAATTTTGAAGAGGACGCGGTGAGGCACCGGAGAGGGTGACGCGGGGACACCCCATGGTAGGCGCCAGGGGATTCCAGCTATGTAGAATTAGCGCGTTTAAATTCGGGAGATCGCGCTTTGCGTCTCCCCCTCTCCCCATCTCCCCGTCTTCTTCGTCAGGATGCCTATCCCACCTGCACAAGATGCCCCATCCCCTCTGCTCAGAATATAAAGAAATAAATAAGTACATTAACTTTAATTACAAAAATTTAAACAAATTGCCATAATGGGCGCAATGGAAATGTGTCAATCTTAATAAATCCGTAACCTTGAGGGGCTTGGAAGCGATGAAGATTCTGGTATTGACTTGGGAATTTCCGCCTCGCCTAGTCGGGGGAATTGCACGCCACGTAGCAGAGTTATATCCAGAACTGGTCAAATTAGGGCATGACGTCCACTTGATCACGGCGGAATTTGGGGAAGCACCGATGTACGAACTGGTGGAAGGTGTGCGCGTCCATCGGGTACCCGTAGGGTGGAGTCACGACTTTTTCCACTGGGTGGCTAATTTGAACGAGAGTATGGGTCGCCACGGCGGTAAAGTAATGTTAGAGGATGGGCCGTTTGATATCATCCACGCCCACGACTGGTTGGTGGGAGATGGGGCGATCTCGCTCAAGCATAATTTTAAAGTCCCCCTGGTAGCCACCATCCACGCCACGGAATACGGACGCCACAACGGTATCCATAAAGAGGAACAGCGCTACGTCCACGGTAAAGAAAACATCCTTTCCTACGAAGCTTGGCGAATTATTGTTTGTACCGACTACATGCGGCGCGAATTGCAACGCGCATTTAATACGCCCTGGGATAAAATGGACGCGATCTATAACGGCATTCGTCCGGAAAAAAAACCCCGCTGGCACGATTTTGATGCGTGGAAGTTCCGCCGCCGCTATGCCAAAGATGGGGAAAAAATTGTTTATTACGTCGGACGCATGACTTATGAAAAAGGCGTTTCCGTGCTGTTAAATGCCGCCCCGAAAGTAATATGGGAAATGGGAGGTTTGGTTAAATTCGTCCTGATAGGCGGCGGCAATACCGACCACTTGAAGCGTCAAGCTTGGAACTTGGGTATTTGGGATAAATGTTATTTCACTGGCTTTATGTCCGATGAAGATTTAAATAAATTCCAAGCTATTGCTAATTGTGCTGTTTTCCCCAGTTTATACGAACCGTTTGGTATTGTAGCTCTAGAAAGTTTTGCCGCGCGCGTACCCGTGGTTGTATCGGATACGGGGGGTTTACCAGAAGTAGTGAAACACACCAAGAACGGTATCACAACTCGTGTCAACGACCCCGATTCCCTCGCTTGGGGTATTCTGGAAGTGTTGAAAAATCCCGGTTACTGCCAGTGGTTGGTTGACAATGCTTATGATGATTTAGAACGGCGCTTTAGTTGGTCTAAAATAGCAAGGCAAACCGAGGCAGTTTATCAACAAGTGGCTCTAGAGCGATCGCGTGTTGATTGGTAATCCTACTCCTCAGTAGAGACGGGATGTCTCCCGTCTCTGGGATCGTAGAAGGTAAATTAGCCAGTTACCCATCCATTGAAGAGGACGCGGGGACACGGGGACATTCTGACGCGGGGAAACCCCATACCTAAAGTCAGGGGATTCCAACTTTGAAGAATTTTATCCGCTATTTCGGATAAATTCGGGAGGTTCAAAACCAGGTGCTTCGATCTTGGGAAGGGGTGCTTAGAGTGTCTCCCCAACTCCTTTGTCAGAGCATCTTCAAAGGTCAATCTGCGACACTGAAAGCGGGTATTCCTGGAACGCCCTAGCTGTTTATGCAACAGTTTCAGGACTTACGCAAGTGTCACAATAAAAATATCAATAGATGTTTGTAGTAGGCACTTTAGTGCCGATTGCAAGCGAGTGAGGTACAACCTTTTGGCTTTGAATGCAATAGCGGCAGCAAAAATGGCAGCCGCTATTGCATTCGAAGGTGTACCTCATCTACCTGCAATCCGCTATAGTGCCGATCTTGAAGCGCTGTTCGCGTAGCGTGGCGTCAGCTATAGCACTTACTACGAACAAACTGATGTGCCAGTTGCGTAAGTCCCGAGTTTATTTGGTATATAATACATTTGTACCTTTTAAAATTTTAGGGAGCAGATATGGTAAATACTTTGGCAGAAGGCGACAACGGTCTAGTGCGGCTGGATTACAGCGATTTGTTGACTAAAATTTTAAAATTCCTGCAAAATAACGATACCAAAAATCCCTTTAGTAGATCCAAAGATGGCAACCGATTGCTGATTGATATTGACGAAATAGCTTTTCAGGTAGCGTCTTCAACGATTCAGAATCCCTTGGGAATATCTGCTAGCAGCGCTAAGTCCGCCAGCGTGAATTTAAGTCGGGGGGTAAAACCTTTTTTTATTAATCAAGTTCAGCAGATTAGAGATTGTTTAAAAAAGCATTTAGCATCTCTACTTACACAAGAAGGTCAAGATATATCCCTTGAGGACTATGTTAACAGCTTAGCTACAGAATTAAAACAATTAACAGGTGAAAGTAAAACTTTGGGATTTACTTATCCTTTTGGAAACCCTAATGAAGGCTTGCAAAAGCAGCGATTAAGCGTGCAACAAAATGCTAATAACAATTGCTTGCTAAAGTTTCATAAGCTAACAATTACAGTAGAGAACACGAGTAAGTTTGACGAAGCACTAAAAGCGAGTCTGAGAAATTTTATCAATCTCAAGTTTTCTTCAAATCAGCAAGAAGACTTCAATGATATTCTTGATGATTTAGTAAAAGATCTCAAGTCTGATTTTTATATAATCAAGCACCTGATGGATACAGAAGCGCTGGGGAAACTCCAAAGAGAAGGCAGGGTTAAGTATTTAGAGTTTTTGTTAGAACAACTGGATAAGTCTAGAGATGCTATCTATCTTAAAGACTTGATCCGAAGACTCAAATTAATCGAAGAGTACATCAGCGATGTTGAAAAAGAGGACGGACATTATGAAGTCAATTATGCGGGAATATCAGTAAATTACAAAGAAATATTTTCCCGTGCTGATGCGTTTGATATGTTACCTATTATTCCTTTAATAGTGGGGTATTTAGGAGAAACGACTGATGAAGATTCGGGTAAGCTACAGTTCATATTTGGACTAAAGCTCAAGTTAGGCGGTAAGGTTCAATCCCAAGGCGGAGAAACTGTTTTTGACTATTACCTAAATCTACTTGATTCTAACAGTACCGAACATAAAGAGAGCATTTCTGATTCGTCGTTCAAAAAATTTTTGGATAAAAAGTATTAAAAATAACTTTGTTATATTACTTTGTCTTTGCTGGTAGCGATCCGGCAGGGGAGGGTTACACACCAGAATCAGATCTAGAATACGATCCTAGATTGGTTTTTGAACAAAAAGTATTGCCGATATTAAAAGGTTCTGATGAAAATAAAAAACAAAGCATTTTGAGAGGAATTAAAAAAGGATTAGAACAGTACAAGGTTAATGAGAAGGTAGAAAAGCTTAAGAAATTGCTGCTGAGTTTGCTTCAGAAAGATACTTCTTTACAACCCCGAAATTATCCCCTGCATATCAGTCTTAAGAGAGGGATTTTGGAGCAAGATGCTAGCACTATTTCTAAAAATAGTACCTTGTTTAAAAGCGAATTAAGAGAAAATCCTAAAGCGGCTTTAAAATATATATCAGTTGGCAATGCCAGCGTCGATACAACTTCACTTTGTAATCTTACAGCGAACATCCAGATTAGCGAGATTCACTATTTCTCTACTGAGGATAGTCAAAGCTTCAGTATGGAGTACGATCTCAGAAATATTTACACGATTCCTGTTCTTTTGGTTCCTCAAGAAGATGATTGTAGAAAGATTGCTGAAAACATCTGTCAAAACAATTTAAAACAGAAAAAGTTATTAGAATTTACCTATAACTATCAACGCCTGAGAGAACAAGTCTTTAACAAAGAAGACTCACCAAAGGCATTTGTTTATCGAGTGACTTTCTCTTTACTTGCTTATACGACGCTAAAAGTTTTACTTGATTCGGCAAAACGCCGGTTATTTATTCCCATCTTGCGACTGCATTTGAGTGACAAGCAAAACCCGGCACCAGAAGAAGAGTTTATGCGCTCTCTCTTTGCAGTATTATCCCATCTCTTGAACGAAAAACATCGAGCGAATTCTCAAGGGTTCTGCATTAGAACTATCAATCAGTATAAAGTTCGTAATGGTCTGAGTTCGCTGTACTCAATTTTACCTAAGAAATTTAAGTTCAATACACCTCCTACGCAACACCAGCTAGACAAGTTAGCAATTATTGTAGTGTCTAGTCGAGAAAGCGATCGCAGCAGATCGAGCGATTATAAAATTGCCAACTTGATGGGAGAAGTTGTCGGAGTACAGCGTCAGTCTGATGGCACGATTCGATTATATATGAGCGGCAGTTTCTCTGATAACTATGGTAGCCAGGAAATCCACAATCATCCTGATGTTCTGATTGATGAAGTCAATAAGCTTTATCAAGACGGATACAGACACTTTTTGTACATTGCCAAGTCTCCCTATGCCAATACTTTAAACATGACCAAAACAGAAGAATATGAAGAGTTATTCTTTATGTCAAAAGCTGTAATCCGCTCTTTAAAGGGAGAGCGCGAAGGCATCAAGATATACCCCATATTTTTTGACAAATACTATGCGTTAAACACCGGAAATATTAAAGCGAGTTCCTTGTACATACAAGATATATTAGAGTTAGAAACTTTGGTGAAGGACCCCAGCAAACAAGCAGTTGTATTTTTCAACCTCTTTAATGGAATTAAAGTCGGTAACGAGAAATACTATAACGGGGTTATTTCCTACGCTACCCTATTAAACATCTATGAAGGAATCTTAGATGACCAAGATATTCGTATGGGTTTGATGTATGAGAATCCCCTCAAAAACGATCTGCTACAGTTTCTGACTCTATTCCATTTTTCTCGGTATGAGGCGGCTCCGACAAAATCGCGTAATATTGGTTTTAAGCTCGATCCATACGAGAACCTTATTGGCGTTGATAGCGTTGGAGCATTGTCTGTATTTAAACACATGACAGGCAGAGTTAAGTTTAATTCGTTAGCCTTTTTAACAGAAGTGAGAAAAGCTTTAAACGTGCAGGCAGATAGTGAGGAAACATGAGGGGATACGATATAGGACAAGAATTGGGTCGTTTGTTTGAAGTAGGGTTCAATATTGGGATGCTTGCCTATATTGAACAAAATCAGTTATCTCATAAATTTGGGGAATTATATCGTCAATATTTACAGCAGCTAAGTTTCCCAAAAATGCTGAAGCAACTAGCAATTAAAGCGGAAGTTATTAGCGAACAAAATAGAGAGATTATTGGCAAGTGGGGGACTTTCTTCTTACAAAAAAGCTTTCTGGCTGGGTTAAATTTTTTCAGCGAGTATATTAAATCTACAGGGTGGAGCAAACATCAGCTAAAGCGCCTAGAAATTTTGTACTACCAGTGCTGTTTTTGCGGTGACAACAGTCTAGGAACTATTAATAAAAGTGAGGACGAAATATTTAAAGAAGTTTTATCGCAGTTTGGCGAGATTGAAGTTGATATTAGTAAATATTCCCAGAAAGGAGAATTTTTACGTGCAGATACTTTGATTCTGATCCGGTGTGGAAAGCAGTTGAGGGTTTTGTGTCTAGATTATTCAATATTTTCGATTAAATCAATCCAGGATTTGGTGGATGTAGATAGCGTAGAAGTAATCCGGAGAATTTTGCTTAGTGAAATTAGATATTTAAAGTCCAAAAGTGTTTTTTGTAATTTAGGGTTAGATAGTAAAACTTCCGAACTGAATCTATCGGAAAATCTGGCAAGGTACTTTACTGCTTTCAAGCGAGGGGATAAAGAAACTGCGAAGTTAATTCAGGCGGCGAGTTATGCTCATAGTTTTTCTGAATTCTTGCGCTTGCATAATTTTATGACAGCAGAAACCGAGGTGATTTTTAATGTCGTGGGGTATAGCGATCGCGGAATTAGTGCGATGTCCTTGAATCGGGATAATTTAGATATTTTAGCAACCTGCTCTCACATTTATAAGTGCGATTCAAGCGATTTAGAAATTAAAGATGCTCGCCAGCAAGTTTTAAAATTAATTCAGCGAAACGCCGCTAAAAGTTTTCAGGATGGTAGGAATTTTATCAATAAACTTTTAGATGTTCCCAAAGATGGGATAACTTCTATTGTCCATCAAGAGCGTGTAGAGAATTTTCTCAACTCAATCGATGCGATTCCGCCAGATTTAGCGACACAACTTCAAGTTACCCCAAACTTGGATTTGAGATCGGCCCACGCCGAACTGATTACCAAAGCATTAGATTCTGATGTTACCTATATATTTTTAACAGGCAATCCAGGGATAGGTAAAACGACTGCGATCGCTAATTTTATTAAAAATGAAAAATGTCTAGATGAAGGTTTTTTATTCTTTTATGTCAGTCCCCGAACGCAAGTCAATCTAGACATCATCGAAAAATTTAAACAAACACCAACAAACTTATATGACGACCGCATATTTACCATCACCACTTCCGCAGATTTAATCAAAAATAATGGTGGACAATGTACGGTCAACTACCTTTCAAATCAGCGTGACGATAATTTTGTAGAGCAAACTGTACATTTTGTCAATCAAAATACACAATTAGTTTCTCAGGGATTATCTAAAGGTCTTAAAAGACTAACAGAAGACCAAATTCAAGATGTAGGTCAGCAAAACCGAGGGGTTTTAGATAGCATCTGCGAAGCCATCTACACCACGATCAACCGTAACCTTTCTCATAATATAGTAGCGACAGTTTCGATTCAATCTTTGAAGAAAACCCAAAGCGGAAGAGACACTTTATATCATTTTGAAAAAATCTTTAAATCTGCCTATAATTCTACAGAAGGTATGGTAATTCCTTCTCAGATGAAACAAATATCAAGTCAAATAAAGCATTTATTCATAATGATTGATGAAATCACAGGAGACGATAGCGGAGTAGAGTTCCTCAATGGAATTAGTAGGATTTTAAAAAATTATGGTTTAATCGATAGTCAATATGGTTTTAACACCAAAATTATTGTGGCTGATGCGTCAATTGTTGACCCAGATGTAATTAAGCAGCATCTAGAGGAAACAAAGGCAGAACCCAACAAAATATTTTTTAGGAAAGCTGCTGCTAAGGCTTCACCTTTATCAGTACAGCCATTCCAGTTTAAAGACTTAAAGGCTACGGTTATTAATGCCAACTCTTATCCAGCCCAAAGTTTAGAAATTAGCTACAAAATTTTTATCGAGTCTATTAAGTTCAACGACCAGGTAAATCTTAAGAGAAAGTACGAGCAAGAGAATTGCGTTCAAAACCAGATTGTAGAAGACATAAATACCTTTTTAAACGAGCCAAATTCCGAGCAATTGATTGTCTATATTCAAGATAAACAGAGATTGGCTGACCTAATTGAAAAGATTAGAGAAGATCGAGGATAATTTATACAGCATCAAGACTACTTGGAGATTCATGCTAGCCTCTCTGAGTACGAAAAGCAACGAGTTCACGAGGACAAAAATAATGTCAAAGTTATCTTTATGACTGCCTCAGCGAGTCGAGGTCTATCATTTCCTAAAGCTAAACATATTCTGGTTGATATTCCCCGTTTTGAAATTGAAAAAAACCTGATGGAAGTGATTCAGGTCATTTACAGAGGTCGTGGCGATAAAACTTTAGATAGTGAAGACAAGAAGCTAATTTTTTACCTGTCCGAACAAGCTGTTTATTATCCCCAAAACCTTCAGTCATCCTCCCAGGATTATCGCGAAGATCAGCATTTATGTTTACAAGAAAGCGTGCTGAGTCTTTTGAACGTTCTGCTAATTTTAAAGACTTCCATTATGACGCGAATTTTTGGTTCTGGGTGCATCGGTCAAAATGATTTCATCACGATACCAATCGGTGGAAAATCAGTATTTGCTGCGGGGCAAACTTTTAGTAGCAAGATGGCTACGCTGATTAAGCAACTCAAAAAAGAACACAAAAAGCGTCGTAACGATGAGTTGTTACAAGAGGTCTATACTACCTTAGAAGGTTTGCTAAGTTCAGCCGAAATAGTTTTGCGAGATTCGACTAATTCTAACGCTCAAGGACTTTCTTATCTGGAATTGCGCGAGTCATTTTATACTAACTTCTTGCAGGGAGTAAATAATAGTTTAGATAGTTTACTAAGTTTTGTTCCAATTCAAACAGGTTATATCAGCGGCAGTTTGTTAGTTGTTCCTCTGGCAGGCAGAGCGGTAGAAGAAAAGTATAAAATGCGACTGGGACAGGAAATTGTGACTTTTAGTGACGGTAAATTACTCAATCAAATGTGCGAAATTAAAAATAGTCCAACCTATCCAGATAGTCTACGTTCTGCTATTAAGGAGGCGATGGATTTAGTGAACCTGCTGGAGGAAGAACCCCATAAGACACAAAAATTTGCACAGAACAGCCAGTATTCTGACCAGTATTATGCTTTACCCTTATTTATGTTTGTTAGCGGTGAGGCGATGAGTCAATATTTTGCCAGCAATGATGAAGAACCGGAAGATCAAAGGTTTCGAGATATTTTAGCTACGTATCTTAATTCTCTGTATCCTGTCAGTAATATTCTGCCGATTGGTCACAAATATAAAGATTTCCCGTTTCTGGTTTTTAGAAGCTACAGTTTAAATGAGATTAGAAGCAAACTTTTTACAGATAAGTATTTTCTAACTTCTAATGAATTGAATGTCCTAAACTTGATTCTTTCTCAAGACTCCCAATAGCTAAATTAACGTCACCTTTTTTCCCGCAGGCGGGGTCAAAAACCGGGTTTCTGCGTCAATCTCGCTCGGATCGCCTTTGTTTTTTTTTCTCGGTATATTAGTAATAATTATCACCAGTAGAGAGGGGATGAATTACCTCTCTACTTAAGCGAAATTTTAATCAATGCCGTAGCAAATGGGCGAGACAGAAACAATGTGGGCAATATAACTCTGGATACCTGGGTGAATACCACGCCAGATTTTGCTAGCGCCATTGTTATTGAACCCCATGAACCTACCTACTGCTAAACCTACCAAATCCTTATCCCTCCAGTGGTTGCTCATCGTTCCCTTTGTGCTGCAAATATTCGGTGCTGTGGGATTGGTGGGTTACCTGTCTTTTAGAAACGGACAACATACCGTCAACGATTTGGCGAACCAGTTGATGCAGAAAACCACCGATGTTGTGGATGAACACTTAGACCACTATCTGAAGATTCCTCATCAGGTGAACCAGATTAATGCGGATGCGGTGCGGTTGGGTTTGCTTGATTTGCGCGAGCGCAAAAAGGCAGGACACTACTATTGGAAACAGATGCAGGTGTACGACTTCACCTACATAGGTCACACCTCTCATGATGGGTCGGGTGCGGGTGCTGCGCGCTACGACGACAAAACTGTCACCATTAATGAACAGGTTTCGCAACCGCTTAAAAATTCATACACTTACACCACGGATGCGGATGGAAATCGCCAGCAACTTCTCTACAACGTTGATTTTGATGCCCTCAATCAGGCGTACCATACCAATGTTGTCAAAGCAGGCAAACCCATTTGGTCGCGCATCTATACCTGGTATGACTCCAGCGGGTTCATCCCTCCCTACATTTCGGCTTCGGCGGGCTACCCCCTGTACGATAAAGATAAAAAGCTAATAGCAGTGCTATTGTGCGATTTTCACCTGCTGAAGTTGAGTGAATTTTTACGCAATTCCAATCCCAGTCACACGGGACAGATTTTTATCATAGAACGGAATGGCGCACTGATTGCCAACTCCGGGACGGAGAAACCCTACCGCATTCGCCACCACAAAATTGAACGCATCAACGCGATTGATAGTCCTAACCCTTTGATACAAAGTGCAGCTAAACAACTTCAGCAACAGTTTAAAAACTTCCAGAGTATTGGTGAAATTCGCAATCTGCAATTTGACCTTGAGGGAGAACGGCACTATGTCCAGGTTATGCCCTGGAAAGATGCTTACGGGTTAGATTGGTTAGTAATAGTTGCGGTTCCAGCACGGGAATTTACTGGCGAAATTGATGCCAACACCCGCGATACCATCCTGCTTTGTTTGGCATCTCTGCTGATCGCCACTCTCATAGGATATTTGACCGCAGCCTGGATTACGCGCCCTATTTTAAAGCTCAGCCAAGCTTCAGAAGCCATTGCCAACGGACAACTCTATCAACAAGTTGAAATCTCCTACTTCAAAGAGTTAGGTATTTTGGCAAACGCATTCAACCAAATGGCACAACAATTGCGCGAATCTTTCACTGCATTAGAGGAAACAAATGTAGAACTCGAAGACCGAGTTGAGGAACGCACGGCTGAACTTAAAAACACCCTAACAGAACTGCAACGCACCCAAGCACAAATGCTCCAAAGCGAGAAGATGTCGGCATTGGGGCAAATGGTGGCGGGTATTGCCCACGAAATTAATAACCCGGTCAATTTCATTCACGGCAACCTCTCCCACCTGCAAGAATATGCCGAAAATTTGCTGAAATTTTTGCAACTATACCAACAACACTACCCGAATCCAGTCGCGGAAATTCAAGCCGAAGCTGAAGAATTGGATCTGGAGTTTTTACAGGAAGATTTGGTGAAAATCTTGGGGTCGATGCAACTCGGCACCGAGCGCATTCGTCAAATTGTGCTGTCGTTGCGGAACTTTTCGCGCATGGATGAAGCAGAATTTAAGGATGTCGATCTTCACGAAGGAATTGAGAGTACTTTGCTGATTTTGCAACATCGCCTAAAAGCTAGACTGGAACGTCCTGAAATTGAAGTGATTCGAGACTATGGCAACTTGCCCAAAGTTGAATGTTACGCCGGACCCCTGAATCAGGTGTTTATGAATATTCTGGTAAATGCGATCGATGCTATCGAAGAAGTTAATGCCAAGCGAACTGATCGGGAAATCAAAGATAATCCCGGTCGGATTACCATTCGCACATCTGTGGTAGATTCGCAATGGGTAGAAGTTGCGATCGCAGACAATGGTCCCGGCATTCCCGAATCCGTTAAACAACGAATTTTCGATCCTTTCTTTACTACCAAACCTGTGGGTAAAGGTACGGGGATGGGGATGTCGATCAGCTATCAAATTATTACAGAAAAACACAATGGTAAATTGGAGTGTTTCTCCACACCGGGAAAGGGAACTGAGTTTGCAATTGTGATTCCCATCCAGCAACAACAGGACTTACACAAAGAAACCGGGTTTCTGTGAAAAATCCTTGGGAAAGGAAACGAGAGATAGCAGCAAGAAACAAACGTGATAGGTTTGTCGTGCGTAAGTCCTGAACAAGTTTGTAGCGATGCCCCGTTGGCGAGCTAAACTTTAGACTTGGAAAGCGATGCAACTCGTAGGGATTTGATGGTTGCGTAAGCATGTTGCGCCACTGTATCTATCTCTGCTTCTGTATTAAACCGCCCAATACCAAACCGAATCGAAGCATAAGCAAGCGCCTCCTTTTGTCCCAGCGCCATCAGAACGTGGGAGGGAGCGGTTTTAGTCGAGGTACAAGCAGCGCCGGAAGACACCGCCACAACGGGTTGCAACCCTAGTAACAACGCCGCACCGTCCACCCCCTCGACGCTGATATTCAGGTTACCCGGTAACCGCTCTTTAGGATGACCGTTGAGAAAAATGTCCCCAATTGGGGATAAATTTTCCCACAAACGCTGGCGCAAGTTGGTCAAACGTTCCATTTCGGAAGGCATTTCCTCTAAAGCGAGTTCTACCGCACGAGCAAACCCGACTATTTGAGGCGGGTACAGGGTACCAGATCGCATTCCCCGTTCGTGTCCTCCCCCGTGTAACTGGGGTGCGAGTTTAACTCTGGGGTTGCGGCGACGAACGTAAATAGCTCCAATACCTTTAGGACCGTATATTTTATGAGCGGTCATCGATAAAAGGTCGATATTCATCGCCTCCACATCGAGGGGAATTTTACCCAATGCTTGGGCAGCATCGGTGTGAAATAATACCTGATGTTCGCGACAAATTGCGCCAATTTCTGCCAAGGGTTGCAACACGCCAATTTCGTTATTAGCTGCCATGACTGACACTAAAATAGTATCGGGACGAATTGCTGTTTCGAGTTCGGTTAAATCGATCAGTCCGTCTGGTTGTACGGGGAGGAAGGTGATATCGAATCCGAGGGAGTGCAAATACTCACAAGGGTCGAGAACCGCGTTATGCTCGGTGACGACGGTAATAACGTGACGCCCTTTTTGGAAATAAGCTTCCGCCACTCCTTTTATGGCTAAATTATTTGCTTCCGTCGCCCCACTCGTAAAGATAATTTCTTCTGGTGTTGCGCCAATTGCTGCTGCTAAAATTGCCCTGGATTGTTTCACCGCTGCTTCTGCTTCCCAACCATAAACGTGGTTAATGCTAGCGGGATTGCCAAAGTGTTCTTTAAAGTAAGGTAGCATTGCCGCTAACACCCGTTCATCGACGGGGGTGGTTGCGTGGTTATCGAGGTAGATGGGACGGTGAGACATCTGGGGAATTTTAGATTTTAGATTTTAGATTTTAGATTTTATTTGGGGATGGGCAACTGGAAAATGGCATAAGTTTTTCAGGTTAATCTTAGATTATTTTAGCAAATTTTTATAAAATTATACAAAATTGCCTCGATAGCCATCTGGCTCTAAAATAAAAAGCGATCGCAACCACGAGTGGCAGATCTCGCTTAACGGTTGCGATCGCAACGGGTGGAAATAAGCACAATGGCAGCAGATCGCATCTGCTTTCTGAACAAAATTAAAGCGAATTCCAGGATTGCTTGCAGTCGCAAATAATACCGAAAATAGAGCGGGAGGCAGATAGCCCCGTATTTTTAAATCGGGGTGGAATGGCGACACGGGCAGATTTATCTGCCGTGCAGTCACCTTAGTTGTTACATAACTTATTATACCTAGCGCTTGTTTGTAAGGTATAGTAATCTCCATCGGAGGTAACAACAAGTGTTTTGCTTAACTTATGAGTTTCGACTAAACCCTTGCAAGCAACAGATAAGTGTTTTTGAAGACTGGTTAGAGATTAAGCGAAAAGTCTACAATTATGCTTTGGCCCAACGCAAGCACTGGTATAAGTCTCGTTCTTGTCAAGTAAACTCTTGTTCGTTACATTCTGAGTACATTATTCCGGCAGATACTCCCCGTCCTACTTTTGTTAGTCAATGCAAGTCTTTGACAATAGCAATCATAGCAGCACCCAGATTTAAAGCGGGTAGCAGCGCAAGTTTTACAGCAAACGTTAAAGAGAGAGACTTGAAAATGCTTTTACCTCAATGTGGGAAAACAATTTTGGTTTTCCTCGCTTTAAGAAAGTAGGTCAACTACGCTGCTTTGTATTCTCTCAGCCAGGGAGAAACCCACTCAGGAAGGGAGCAGTTAAATTGCCCGTAATTGGCTGGGTAAAATTTCGCTCCTCCCGCGACATTCCAGAAGATGCTGTTGTTAAACTTTCCTCGCGTTGTGAAAAGAGCATCGGGCTGGTATGTCATGATTACTTTGCAGTGGGATGTATCTGTGCCACAACCTACAAAGCTTTGGGTGTAGACGTAGGATTAATAAGTTTTATTGCTACTTCTAATGGCCTTTGTATCAGTCGCCCTAGATTCTTTGTAGACGTCCAACGCCAGCTTAGATTGCTGCAACAAAGAGTTAGTCGCAAAGTCAAAGGCTCGCATAATTGGCGCAAAGCTCAGAAGAAGGTAGCAAAACTGCACGAACACATTACTAACACTAGAAAAAACTTTCATTGGCAAGTCGCGCACCAACTTTGTAACCTTGCCTCAACAATATTTGTAGAAAACCTGAATTTAGTCGGCTTATCTAGAGGAATGTTGGGCAAACATTGTTTAGATGCTGGCTTTTGTCAATTTTTCCAGATACTAGAACAGTGTTGCTTTAAACGCGGTGTGTACTTCCAGAAAGTAGATAGCAGAAAGACAAGCCAGATTTGCCCTCACTGTGGAACAGAAACAGGCAAAAAAGATTTGTCAGAGCGCGTTCATGTATGTGAAAATTGCGGCTACATAACAGATAGAGACGTTGCCGCCGCTCAAGTAGTTCTTCAAAGAGGACTTGCAGCCGCCCTTGCAAACGGTCAAGATGCTTAATGAGGGTAAAGCGGTTGCGCTCCCTATGAGTTAAGAATTTGCGTATCTTTAGATAGCGGAGTGTCAAAAATGCCATCTTTGAGGGAGATGAGGGAGATGAGGGAGATGATGCAGACAAGCAAAATTAGAAGAAAAATTAATATGTTGTAGCGAGAGCGGCTGATAACGATATCCTCAGAAAGTAGTTTCAAGTTGTTATTCCTCTGAATCGATATGCAGCCTGAAAATCCCCCAACAGCCACAAATAAGGCTGAAACGGAATTGCCGACCGTAGAGGTCAAAGTCCAAGCAGCAGAAACGGCGACGCCATCGGTGTCGTCAGAGGAACCCCCGAAGGAACAATGGCGACAGGCGGTAGACCAAGTCTTGAAATTTGTAGATACACCGCCAGATTACGTCAGCAACTTTTTTACGACATACCAGCGACCCCTGATTACCGTTGGTTTAATTCTGGCAGGCTTTGTCAGCGTTAAAATCTTATTTGGTTTGCTCGATGCGATTAATGACATTCCATTAGTAGCACCAACCTTTGAGCTAATTGGGATAGCATACACGGTTTGGTTTATTTACCGCTACTTGCTGGGTGCTAGCAACCGCAAAGAATTACTCGACCAACTTCAATCCCTGAAAAACTACATTGTTGGGAGTTAATGGGTAATGGGTAATCGGTAATCGGTAATGGGTAATCGGTAATAGTAAGGGAAAGGGTTTCTCTCCCTTCTTACTCTCCCAATTACCTATTACCAATTACCTATTACCAATTACCTATTACCAAATTATTGCGATCGCCAAATTCTAATCGTCTCATCTCTAGACCCGCTACCGGCACTGACAATAATTTTCCCATCGCGGCTAAAAGCAAGGCTACGCACTTGATCTGAATGTCCGGAAAGGGTTTGCAGCAATTGTCCCGTATTCATATCCCAGCGTTTAATATTACTACTTTCATCGCCGCTGGCAATTGTTTTACCATCGGGGTTAATCGCTACGGTAAAAACCGGACTTTCATCTTGCAGCGTGCGAATAACTTCTCCATTATCCAGATTCCAAATTTTAATTGTCTTGTCGTGGGAACCGCTGACCAACATTTTACCATCGGGACTAAACGCCACCGACCAAACGGCATAAAAACTATGTCCCTTCAAACTGCGAACCAATCTACCAGTACTCAAATTCCAAAGTTTTACCGATAAATCTTGATTGCCACTTGCCAAACTTTCCCCATCCGGACTAATAGCAACCGATAAAATCATACCGGAACGAGGCGAAAGGGTACGCTGCAATCCTCCAGTACTTAAATTCCAAATTTTAATCCTGCCGTCTCCACTTCCACTCACTAATGTTCGACCATCCGGACTAATGGCAACTGAATAAATTGCACCAGAATGTCCGGATAAAGTCCGTCGCAATCTACCCGTTTCTAAATTCCAAATTTTGATAGTTTTATCGCTACTGCCGCTCACTAAATTTTTACCATCCGGACTAATGGCAACCGCTAAAACCGGGTTGGTATGTCCTGTTAAAGTCCGCCGCAGTTCACCTGTTTCCAAATCCCAAATTTTAATACTTTTGTCGCTACTGCCGCTGACTAAAATTTTACCATCCGGACTAATGGCAACCGTCCCAACTCCGCCTGCATGTTCTGTGAGGGTTTTAGTTAGAGTAAAATTGCTTGCGTCAGTATTTTGGGATGGGGCAGTCCCTGGCGGCGTGGATGAGGCTGCTTGCGCCACCGTGCGTCCATAAATTTGGGTTCCGGTTAATACCAACAAAAGCAGCCCCATACTGACGAGGATTTGATTTTTAGGCAAGAAGCGGATGAGGGTTGAAAATTTTGGCATCAGCGGCATTTGATCGCTCCATTTTGACTTAGTATAAGTATTTTGTGCCAAAGGTCAACTACCCTGGTAAGGATTGCGCTAACCGACGAATAGTTTACATTACCGTAAGGGGCAGTGCGAGCGCAAGTTTTGCTCGAAGCAAATCCGCGCAACACTTCCCCCTTTTTAAACGAACCGCCAAGACGCCAAGAACGCCAAGAATAAGAGATAGAATAAAGAGGGTTTGCCAGAGCGGATTGAGGATAAGGCTATGATTTATTTAAGAGCTATTTGTCAAAAAAACGTTAAATATACTAGCAATTTATTTCCTTTCAATCTGAGGTTAATAAAAAGTTTAAAATCAATTGATTTGCATCAACCTGTAACTTTCTTTGTGGGGGAAAATGGGTCGGGAAAGTCAACGTTGTTGGAAGCGATAGCAGCAGGTGTAGGAGCAATAACCGTGGGTGGAGAAGACATCCAAACAGACAAAAGTTTAGACGCCGCTAGACGCTTATCCAACCAGTTAAAATTTGTTTGGAATAAAAGAACGACGCGGGGATTTTTCCTGAGAGCAGAAGACTTCTTCAACTTTGCCCGAAGGCTCAATAATATAACAAAAGAACTAGAAGAACAAGCTTCAGAATACGAAGGAAAATTTAGTGGATATGGCCTTCAATTAGCCAAGGCAGCAGTTTTGGGACAAAAAGCCGCTTTAGTGAGTAAATACGGGGATAATTTAGATGCTAATTCCCACGGCGAAAGTTTTTTAAAGCTGTTTCAATCGCGCTTTGTTCCTGGTGGATTATATCTGTTGGACGAACCTGAAGCACCCCTCTCGCCGCTGCGACAATTGGCATTTTTATCAATGCTAAAAGATATGGTAAGCCAAGATAGTCAATTTATTATTGCGACTCACTCTCCCATTCTCATGGCCTTCCCCCAAGCATCTATTTTGAGTTTCGATAGCTATCGGGTTAAAGAAGTAGCCTACGATCAACTCGAACACGTTACTTTAACAAAAGCTTTTTTGAATAACCCAGAATCATACTTGCGGCACTTGTAAAGAAACCAGAAACCCGGTTTCTTTGCGTAGGGTTTCTAGGACATCTGCAAACAAAACGGCTCGAATATTCGCTACCCTATAAAGAGGGGTATTCACAGGTTAAACAATGACCGAAGACATGCAACGGGAATTTGCCAGTCGCGAACAGATGGTAGCCTATCTGCGCGAACAATTTCCAGCAGCAGCGACGCGGGATGACCATATTAGCGAGACTCTAGGTGGACGTAAAGCTGCTCTTAAAGTACTTGAAAAAGTAGATGCGGCACGCTATGGAAAATCTCGTAATTTCCTTACTGGTGCTGTAACGCGCTTATCTCCTTACCTGCGTTATGGCGTGCTGAGTTTAGCAGAAGTTCGCGATGCCATACTCAAGAAAGTTGATCGTAAAGATGAAGCGAATAAATTAGTCAACGAACTAGCTTGGCGCGACTACTGGCAACGATTGTATGCTGAATTAGGGAATGATATTTGGAAAGACCGGGAAGAGTATAAAACGGGTTACGATGCTAAAGCTTATCCCGACACTTTACCGGAAGATATCGCCAAGGGCAATACGGGTTTAGTTTGCATTGATAGTTTTAGCCGCGAGTTGCGGGAAACTGGTTACCTGCATAACCACGCGCGTATGTGGATGGCTGCTTATATCGTGCATTGGCGGCGCATCCGTTGGCAAGCGGGTGCAAAGTGGTTTTTGTCACATTTGTTAGATGGCGATCCTGCTAGTAATAATTTATCTTGGCAGTGGGTTGCTAGTACTTTTAGCCATAAGGCGTATTTTTTTAATCGCGAGAATTTGGAAAAATATACAGAGGGGGTTTATTGTCAAAAATGTCCTTTCTACGGACATTGCGATTTTGAGGGAAGTTATGAGGAAATAGAAAGACGTTTATTTCCTAAAACCGAACTGTTTGAAAATCGCAGCGGTAGCCAAAGTTGGCAACAGGGGAAAAGGCGGCGGTAGTCTGTTTAAAATAACCGAGGCGTAGCCTCTAAAAGTTCGTTCCCAGGTTCAATCTGGGAACGAGAAACCCGAAAAATTACCAATTACCAATTAGCAATTAGCAATGAGCAATAATCCGATTGTTTGGGTTCACGGTGATTGTTTGAGTCCTGATGGTCCTGCACTGCAAAAATATCCCAATGCACCGGCAATTTGGGTTTGGGATGATGCTTTGTTAGAAGAGTGGCAAATTAGTCTCAAACGCATTACTTTTATTTACGAATGTTTGTTAGAGTTGCCTGTAGTTATTCGGCGGGGTAATGTGGCGACTGAGGTGGTAAATTTTGCCAAGTCACATAATGCAGATTTGGTTGTGACGGCAGAAAGTCCGAGTCCTCGGTTTGTTGCTATTTGCGATGAAATTGAGCAATCTATCCCCGTGGAAGCATTCGCTGTTGAGCCATTTTTGGACTACGATGGTTATATTGACCTGAAGCGCTTTTCGCGTTATTGGAAAGTTGCCGAAAGGTATGTTTTTGAGTAAAGCGATTGCCAGCTTTAACCTAATTCCTCAGAATCAGAAAGCTCGCTTTGTGATTCAATTTGTTCAAACTTTACTTTGTTGTACAAATCGATTGGGGAAATTTGAAAGGGAACTGAGGTTAAGGCGATGACTTCATCTTCTTCATCATATTCGCAAAGTTCCCATCGCTTGTTCCCGGTCTTAGAATACTGTTCTACTCGAATGCGGGTTTGATCGATTAATAGATACTCTCGAAAAGTTTCTATTGTTCGGTAAGCTTCAAATTTGTCTTCCCGGTCGTATCCTTTGGTGGATTTCGACAAAACTTCTACTATCGCATGTGGATTTAAAATTATATCTGTACGGTTATTGAAATACTCTGGTTCCCCAGGGACAATCATCACATCTGGGTAGGTGTAAATCCGCCGCTTGGGTATCCACAAACGAACATCCCCCATGAAGACTTCGTCATCTTGCTGTCTGAAGGCAAAATTTAGGGAAGCACTAAGATTGAGTGCAATTCGATTGTGATTTGTCGTTCCGCCTGCCATAGGTATGATTTGTCCGTCAATGTATTCGCTTTTGTAGTCGGCAGCTGCTTCTAGTTCCAGGTATTGCTCTGGGGTGTAATATTGCCGTTGTGTTACTTGCATAGTTTTGTCAAGATGCGAACGCGAGTGCTAAGGGTGTGCATATCGCTTCTACCATTCTAAGCAGCTTCCAGGGAGAGGCAGAGGAAAACGCAAGACTAAGCGCAATTAAATCTGGTACGGTTTTTAACACAGTCTTTTTGTAGCGCGGTAGGTTGCTGCCATGCGCGATCGCACAAAACTTCACCAGAGATGAGTATGGAAACACTCAAAGGACGAGATTTATTAAGTCTGGCAGACCTAAACGCCAGCGAGGTCGGCGAACTTTTGGAATTGGCAGCGCAAATGAAAGCAGGAACAGTCAATCGGCGCTGCAATAAAATTCTGGGTCTGTTGTTCTCGAAAGCTTCCACCCGGACGCGGGTTAGCTTTACCGTCGCCATGTATCAGTTAGGCGGACAGGTAATCGACTTAAATCCCAACGTCACCCAAGTCAGTCGCGGCGAACCTTTAATCGATACGGCGCGGGTGTTGGATCGGTACCTCGATATTGTGGCAATTCGTACCTTCGATCCCAAAGATTTGGAAACTTTTGCCGATTATGCCAAAATTCCGGTAATTAATGCCTTGAGCGATCGCGAACATCCCTGTCAAATTTTGGCAGATTTACTCACCGTGCAGGAATGCTTTGGTTCCCTATCCGATGTCACCTTAACTTATCTCGGCGATGGCAATAACGTCGCCAATTCGCTGTTGTTGGGCTGCGCGCTGATGGGGATCAATGTCAGAATTGCTACACCGTCTGGGTACGAACCAGATGGGTCAATTGTGGAACAGGCAGTTGCGATCGCTAATGGTGGTTCTGAAGTGACAATAACCACCGATCCGATTGCCGCTGCTAAAGGCGCTCAAGTCCTTTACACCGACGTTTGGGCAAGCATGGGACAAGAAAACTTAGCCGATCAAAGGATGCCCGTTTTTCAACCTTATCAATTAAACGATGAATTGTTGAGTTTAGCTGACAAAACGGCGATTGTGTTGCATTGCTTACCCGCACACCGAGGGGAAGAAATTACCGATGCTGTCATCGAAGGAAACCAATCGCGAGTTTGGGATCAAGCCGAAAATCGAATGCACGCACAAAAAGCTTTGCTTGCTAGCTTGCTTGGCGCAGATTAGATCCTGTGCTTTTGACCCATGACCATTAGACCTCAAGAGAAAAGAAACTCACAAGCAGGCAGGATGCCTACTCCACAAGAGATGTGGTCGCAGTCTAATCGGTGCGATCAAAACCGGTTGAAGCGCGAGAACAGAAACCGGGTTTCTATGAAAAACGGTTTCTTTGCCTAATTCCTGGCGATCGAGGCCAGAAACCGGGTTTCTATGCCAAGAGAGCTACCCAGAAACCCGGTTTCTTTGCCTATCAACGACTTGCGATCGCAGCATAACCAATTAGCAATTAGCAATTAGCAATTAGCAATTAGCCACTAGACAAATATAGGGTTTTAATAGTACGAATGTTCTAGAAGAGTTTTGAGTTTTAACTCTCGCCTTCACGGGGAGGCAGGTTTACAGATATAGTTCGTTTGTATCGCCCAGATTCAGACTTAAACCCGCCTCCAAAAACTCGCGTACCATTTCTAACGAACATTTATGGAATCCCTAACAGAAGCTCAACAAGAACTTTACGACTGGCTAGTAGACTACATTCGCCAACATCAACATGCACCTTCGATCCGGCAAATGATGCGGGCGATGAACTTAAGGTCACCCGCCCCGGTTCAGAGTCGTCTAGAACATTTGCGTTCTAAAGGATACATTGATTGGACAGATGGGCAAGCCCGTACAATTCGGATTTTAAAACAAAGCACAGGAGGAATTCCGGTTTTAGGAGCGATCGCAGCAGGTGGTTTGGTCGAACCCCATACCGACACGGTAGAACGACTCGATTTTTCCAGTTTATTCTTCCCGCCGCGATCGTTTGCGCTGCGGGTTATGGGTGACAGCATGATCGAAGATCGCATCGCCGATGGAGATATGGCAATCATGCAACCCGTATCAGAACCCAGTCAAATCAAAAACGGCGCGATTGTGGCGGCTAGGGTAGAAGGACACGGTACAACGCTGAAGCGGTTTTACCGACGGGGAGAGAAAGTTATCCTCAAACCCGCCAATCCCAAATATCCGCCGATTGAAGCACCCGCCGACCAAGTTCAGGTGCAAGGCGTATTAGTTGGCGTCTGGCGTCGGCTAGAAGCGCCGATCAAAGCAGCTACCACTTCATCGCCGCGATAAGTACACCTCCGGATAAAGGCTCTCTCCTGTGGGAAGATCGCTCCATGTTACCGAGTTATCTCTAGAGGGAGGATCGTTTGAAAGCAGTTCAATCTTGGTTAAAAGTATTTGAGAGTCGCAAAATGGCGGCTCTTTTATTGTTGGGTTTTTCATCGGGGTTGCCCTTTTTGTTGACTAGAAGCAACCTGCAAGCGTGGATGACGAAAGAAAGCGTCGATATTACGGCGATTGGGCTGATTAATTTAGTAGCCTTACCTTACTCGTTAAAGTTTGTTTGGTCGCCGTTGCTGGATCGGTTTGTGCCCCCATTTTTGGGGCGTCGTCGCGGCTGGCTGATTCTAACCCAAATTGTGTTAGCGATCGCGATCGCGGCAATGGCAATCCAAAAACCTGCCCAAGCGTTGCAACTTGTAGTTATCAACGCCGTAGTTATAGCCTTTTTTGGTGCTACCCAAGATATTGCTGCCGATGCTTATCGCACCGATGTATTAGAAAAATTAGAAATGGGAGCCGGTGCTGCCGTTTTCGTTTTAGGATACCGCATAGCCGTCTTAGTTACGGGTTCGGTAGCCTTCATCCTAGCGGATCAAATGCCTTGGCCCATCGTTTACCTATTAATGGCGGGGCTGATGGTAATCGGGATCGTGGCTACTATTTTTGCACCGGAACCAGTTTTAGACCACAATCGCCCCGCCTCGTTAGCAGAGGCAGTAATATTGCCATTTGGAGAATTTTTTCAGCGCAATGGTTTACTGTTGGGCGTCTTAACTTTATTGTTCGCCATCCTCTACAACCTGGCTGATGCCTTACTTAGTAGTTTATCTACGCCGTTTTTGCTCAACACAGGCTTTTCCCAAACCGATATTGGCGCGATTCGGGGCGGGATGGGTTTAATTGCGACAATTGTCGGAACTTTAGCGGGCGGATCGATGGTCAGCAAGCTGGGCATTAATCGTTCGCTTTGGATCTTTGCCGCACTGCAAGCTTTGAGTAATTTCAGCTACTTTGCGATCGCCGTCGCGGGTAAAAATTATCCGTTATTGGTATTGGGCATCAACGTGGAAAACTTCTGCGGCGGCATCGCATCAGCGGGTTTTGTGGCTTATTTAATGAGTCTTTGCAACCAGCGCTATTCTGCTACTCAATATGCCTTGCTCACCAGCTTCATGGCTTTCAGCCGCGATATTTTGGTATCGCCTTCTGGCTTTTTACAAAAAGCCACCGGGTGGCCCGTATTTTTCCTGATTACGATTGCCGCCGCTGTACCAGCGTTTATTTTGCTACCAGTGGTTGCGCCTTGGAAAGCCGAAACAGCACCCATGCCTAGACCAGGATTGGATGATGAAATCGATCGGTAGTTTTTTGAACCTTTCACTCTTGGTAGGTGTCTAAACCAACAACACGATCGACGATGCCTGCATCGTTGCGATCGCAATCTACCACTTCAAGCAAAACTAACTTGATGAAGAAACTACACCTGGTTATACCTGGAGCTTTAGCTTTAGCACTTGCAGCTTCCCCCGTGCTACCTGTCTTCACCGAAGCAGCTTCTGCCTTCCCTGCTGAGGTAGCCGAGAGGCGAGGTGAAAGATGGGGCAGACGCCTCAACCTCACCGAACAGCAACAAAGCCAAATGCGGCAAATTCGAGAATCAACCAAAGCCAAGATCGATCGGATTCTCACCTCAGAACAGCAAGCAGAACTTCAGCGTGCAAGACAAGAGCGCCGGAGGCCAAATTTGACCCTGACTGACGAGCAAAAGGCTCAAATGAGAGCCATTCGGCAAGAAGCCCGACGACAAATGGATGCTGTCCTGACGGCAGAACAGAAGCAGCAGCTGGAACAGATGCGGCAACAAAGACCCCAGCGTCGCCAGCAACCCTCCCAGTAGGGCGGTAGGGGCACGGCATGAGTAAGTCTTTTCGCTTTGGGCAAAGTTTTTTGAATGTTCCCTACCATGTTTGGTCTTGTGGTACGTAAGCCCTGGTTTTTTCAATCTTCCCTACAACGTGGCGTCGCAGCCAATTGAAAACCGCTGTAAAAACCATTTCTCTTCTACTATTAGCTAATTCGGTGGGAAGCCCCACACCATACCGCAAGGTTGGTGTGGGATGAAAGCCACGGCGTTGTTAATGAACTGTACTCTTGACCAATGTGAAGCTAAGCTTCACATTGGTCAAGATCGCGAATTTAATCTCCTATTAAGCGAACATCCCCGGACATAGTGGTACAATTAACCCAAGAGTTGAGGATACCACTATTGTCAAATATGTCACCCCAAGGGAGGCGACCGAAATCCTTGGAGTCAACGAACGAACGCTCCGGCGCTGGCACGAGCAAGGAAAAATCGAAGCTATCTGGACAGAAGGGAAGCAGAGGCGGTACAACGTCGAAGGCTACACAGCTAGAGCTAGATCTGGACTGGACACCAGAGCAGACATTCTCTATGCCAGAGTCAGTTCTCGCGCCCAAAAACCAGACCTTGACCGACAAGTTGAATATCTCACCTCTAAATACCCAGACGGAGAAGTCATCTCAGAAATCGGAGGAGGTCTTAACTTTAAACGGAAAAAGATGCTTGCCGTACTGGAGCGAATCATGTCAGGAGATATCAAGCGTCTTGTGGTCGCTCACAAAGACCGACTGGCAAGGTTCGGATTTGACTTGTTTCGATGGTTCTGCGAACAAAACGGGTGCGAACTCGTGGTTCTCAACGAAACAAGTCTCTCTCCGCAAGAAGAAATGGTTGAGGACATCCTCGCAATTCTTCACTGCTTCAGTTCAAGGCTTTATGGACTCCGCAAGTACAAGACTCAGATGCAAGAAGATCCGGATTTACCCAAGCGTTGAACTTAACAAACTATGGCGCAAATGGTTAGCAGCCTGCCGATACTGTTTCAATCAAGCAATTGCTTATCAACGGCAAAATAAACGAATTGGTAAGCTAAAGCTAAGGAACATTATTATGCAATCAGACTTACCAGAATGGGTTAAGGAAACGCCTTGTCATATTAGGCAAAATGCTGTATTTGATGCCGATCGGGCTTATAAAGCCAGTGCTGATGCTAAATTTAGAAGCTGTCGATCTACCCAACAAACCATTAAGTTTAACGATTGTAATTTCAGGTCAGGTTGCTGGTATCCGAAGCTAACAAAAAAACTTAAGTTTGTCGCAGCTGAGCAAATTACTGAAGCTTGCTCAAATGCTACACAGCTCACATTTTCCAAGGGAAGATGGTTTGCTATCATTCCTGAAGAGATACCAGTTGAGCAAAAAGACTCCGATGGAATTATTGCCTTAGATCCAGGGGTAAGAACTTTTTTGACAGGCTTTGATGGACACAGGTTTATTGAGTTTGGCTCTGGTGATATCGGGAGAATTACTCGACTTTGCCAGCATCTCGACAACTTAATGAGTCGAATGATGAAAGCCGGTCGGAAACAACGCCGAAGGATGCGCCAAGCCGCTCATCGGATGCGGAACAAAATTCGTAACCTGATTGATGAGGCTCACAAGCAAATCGTTCACTACTTAACCGATAATTATCGCGTCATATTTCTTCCGACTTTCGAGACTTCCCAAATGGTTGCCAAAGTCAGAAGAAAGATTCGAGCCAAAACAGTTAGGTCAATGCTGACTTGGGCGCATTACCGATTTGAGTTATTCCTCAACCAAAAAGCAGAGATGACCAACAGGATTGTGATTTATGGTTCAGAGGCTTATACCTCAAAAACCTGCACAAAGTGTGGTCATATTCATCACTCCTTGGGAGGCTCCAAGGTCTTCAAATGCCCTGAATGCGGTCATGTTTTGCCGCGAGATATGAATGGTGCTTTGGGCTTTATGCTCAGAGCTTTGCGGGATACCGCCTTCACCATCAATTCGGATGGTGTTGCTATCGCTGCATTATCCGGGGATTTCCCGTATTGTGTCGCGTAAATGTATCAGTACAGTGAAGAAACACCAATCTCTGACCAACGCAGCCAGAAAATCTGGTATGATTTTGATGGGGTTGATGACCTCCCAGCCTCTCTACCAGACAGGTCACATTAGCGTAACGACGCTTACCACAGAAAGATTGTCGCTGGGAAAGCCGAGTCGTCACTGGAAGCTATGAGCAAGCCATACGACAAGGACGAATAGCAATCACACTCCTTGGGGCGCAGGGAGTCTGCCCGGATACAGTGCAGGCTGTATGCCAGTAAGGGACACGGAAACGCGATCCAAAGCTGCGGACGCTGTGTAAGACCAATATTCTGCTCGCGGAGTGGAGGCAACGGCGGATGAAACGGGAAGCCCACTCTGTATGCGAAGCGTCAGTGTGTGGTACGTCACAAATGGTGACAAAAATTATTTCCCTCCAACTGCTAGAACAATGGCTTTCTTGCGTCAGTATGTTTTTCCGTTTTTAATTGTGGCAATGTTTTTGGTTGCGCTCGTAGCAGTCAGCGCCCGCATCTTTTTACCAGCCGATCTGGCAGCCCCCGCACCCCAAGTTGAAGCACCAGCGGCTGAACCAGTAGCAACCCAGCCATCGGTTACCTCACCCAATTAGCAATTAGCAATTACCTATAGGGTATGTCAATTTTGCTACCAACGGGCTACCAGCTTCGCAGCGGATCGAGTTTAGAGCGGGCGATGCTGGTAAAGTTTATGCAAAAAACTTACCAAGAGTTTGACCCAGAAAGGGATTTTTCCCATCTAGCTCAAACAGTCGAGCAATATTTGTCCAAAGATACGCCGCTTTGGTGGGTAGAATTTTTAGACGAGGAAGATAAGGAAGATAAGGAAGCAGTATTGCTCACCCGCTCACCTGCTCACCAGCTCACCCGCTCAAGAGCTCAAGAGCTCACCTGTTCAAGAGCGATCGCTTCCCTCTGGATCGGTAACGCCGTCGATCAGCTAAAAGGATCCCGCCACACCCACATTTTTTTGCTCTACGTCGCGCCAGAACACCGCCGCAAAGGCATCGGCACGGCTTTGATGCATCATGCTGAAGATTGGGCTAGGGCGAGAGGCGATCGCCAAATTAGCCTGCAAGTGTTTCTATCCAACCAAGGCGCCGTAAATCTTTATCAGCAGCTAGGCTACCAAACTGAGTCGCTTTTGATGGTTAAATCGATAAATTGATAAGATTTCCCCTCAAAAGTCAGGTGGCATCAGGTCCCAGGTGATGGTAATTTTACTTTATATGTATGACGAAGATGACCTGAGCGTAATCGATCCGGATGCCGATCTAGACAGTCCTTTAGATCCGCTAGATGCGCTCGATGCCGAACCGGAAGAGACAAAGCCCAATCCAGATGCGATGCTGGCGTTACTGGAGTCTGGCGCCACGCCACAAAAAACGATCGCAGCGCGAGCGTTTTGCGAAATTCAGGACGAACGGGCTATTCCCCATCTGATTCGCTTGTTGACGGATGCTTGTCCGTTGGTGCGGGTAAGTGCTGCTTATGCTTTGGGACGAAATCCCAGCCCGGATGCAGTTGAGCCGCTGATCGCCCAGTTAAACCGCGACTGGAACGGCTACGTGCGAAAGGGAGTAGTCTGGGCATTGGGAAATTGCCGCGATCGCCGCGCCTTAGCCCCCCTGCTCGATGCCCTCAAAACCGATATTTCCGCCGTGCGACTGTGGGCAGCTAGTGGGTTAGCCCAAATGGCAGAATTAGGCTACGATGCCGTTGTAGCAGCCGTTCCCCCGGTGATTGAAGCTTTAATCCAAGACCCAGTAGCAGCAGTTCGCAGTAACTGCGCTTGGTCGTTGGGGCAACTGTGCCGCGAACTTCCCTCTAACGTAGTCTATGCCGGTGCGATCGACGCCCTAATTCAAGTTTTGGAAGAAGACGAAGACATGGGAGTGCGAGAAGACGCCAAAGCCTCCCTGTTGCGAGTTGGCGATCCTCGCGGGTTGCAACTGATTGAAGCGATGCAACAAGAAGAGTTAATCTGATGGGTCGGCTTGAAGAGGACGCTAAGGAGGCTAAGGAGGCTCTGACGCTAAGGAGGCTAAGGAGGCTCTGACGCTAAGGAGGCTAAGGAGGCTCTGACGCTAAGGAGGCTCTGACGCTAAGGAGGCTCTGACGCTAAGGAGGCTCTGACGCTAAGGAGGCTCTGACGCGGAGAAATCCCTTGTCTAAAGTCAAGGGATTCAAACAAGAAAATTTTTTTATTATCCACGAATAAATTTGCTTGCTCTGCGCCGGATGCTTCGATCTGGAGAAAGCCCGTCCTGCCTTTCTCCGCGTCTTTGCGTCTCCCTTTCTTTGCGTCTCCCTTTCTTTGCGTCTTATTCGTCAGACTGGTGAGTTTGGGGGGTGACGGATACCTTCTCAATATATTGGCTTTCCATCAAAAAGGCTCCTTTAGCGAAGCGAACTCCCCAATACCCCCCAGGTCGCCTGTCCAGGATAATACCTTCTTCCCCAATGCGAATCACATCGGGGGGACGCAGCATCGGCATCGGTTCGGCTGTTTTAACGTAGGCTGGTAGTGCTACGACTCGGACTTTATCGCCAACGGTAAATTGTTTGGTCATTGCTAATTGCTAATTGCTAATTGCTAATTGCTAATTGCTAATTGCTAATTGCTAATTGCTAATTGCTAATAGGTAATGGGTGAAAAGCTTCCCTATTACCTATTACCCATTACCTATTACCTAATCTAAATTTACTTAGGGTGCTTGCCAAATTTTGTGATGGTAATCTTCTAAATTGGCATAGGGGTCAACTGGTGGGTGGTCGTGGTGATGGTGATGGTGGTCGTGGTGATGGTGATGGTGGTCGTGACTGTGACTGTGACCGTTACTATTGCTAACAGCTGCTAAGCGGAATTTGCACATTTCGCAGTTCATTTGTACCTGTCCCAGTTGGGTTTCGATTTCCCTTTCCCGCATGACGGAAAATAGTTGGGGATGCAGTCCCATTTCTGGTAAGCAGGTCATGGCAATATCGGGATATTGTTCCTGTTGTTGGGCGGTGATATCGAAGATTTTTTTCACCAGAAGACCTGTAAACAGAAAGTAGGGCAGGACGATAATACGCTTAGGTTGGTAAAGTCGGGCGCGACGGAAACCTTCTTCTAAACGGGGGTGGGTAATGCCGATAAAACAAGTTTCGACGGTGAGGTAACCGCTGCCTTCCCATAAAATACGGGCGAGTTTGTATACGTCGCCGTTGGCATCGGGGTCGCTGGAACCTCTGCCGACAAATAGCACAACTGTGTCTTTTCTGTCAATATGGGGATGGTCTAGGGCGGCGAGGCGATCGCGCCACAAATCTAAAATACCGGGTGTAATCCCAAAATGCCGCCCGTAGTGAAACGTTAACTGGGGATATTTCGCCTTTGCCCGGTCTAATTCGTTGGTAATGTCAAACTTATTGTGTCTGGCGGCAAATAACAACACTGGCAGCACGGAGAAGTCAGTATAGCCTTGTTCTACGCAGCGATCGATCCCTTCTTGAATCGTAGGGCCGGTGAGTTCCAAGAAACAAGGCACTACTGGGCGCGAATAGTCCAATGCTTGATAAGCAGCGGCAAAATCTAAAAAGCACTGCCGTCCATCATTGTCCCTGGTACCGTGACCGATGATCAATAGCGGACGTTGTAGGGGTAGGGGAGGTAGTAACTGGGAGGGTACGGTAAGATTGGTTGGATCTACAGTTTGCATCTAGGTTAAAGCTCCTTTCCCGTGCAAGGCAGGAAATTAGAGGTTACGGGTAACATTTAGGTATTCTGGCTCGCGATCGCTCGCTTACAGTTGCCGCACAGCCTCGGACTTACACCGACGTTTCCCTATTGTGTTACCTTTGGGTTTGCCTTGTTATCTTAGCGGATAAATTGAATTCCAGAATCCGGGGGAGGGGGTAAGATTTTAGATTTTAGATTTTGGATTTTAGATTGATAGGACTGACGCAAGGGCGTTGCCATCACCTTTGTTTCGACCTAGATCCATAGTTTCCTTTTCAACAATTTTTCATAGAAACCCCGATGGGTGCGTGTAAGTCCTGATTGATTAATCAAGGTAGGAGCGATCGCTTGCACTAAGCGATCGCTTGCTCACGCTTAAACTTGGTATAACTCTTGTACCTGGGTTAACGGCATTTCCCAGAGTAATTCTGGTTGCCAAGTTCCCACATCAAGCTGAGAATTTCGCCCCCGCTGATAGGCAGGCCATAAAGCATCCCAACTTATATTTAGCGAGCGATTTTGTTTTTGGATAATTCTTAAAAGTCCAACTCCGATCAGTAGGTGACCGAGTCTAAACTTGGAACCGAGTAAAAATGCTTGAACTGCCAGTTCGCCGATCGGATCGGTGCCGTAACCCGTGAGGACGTGAACGGCATCGTGCAATTGTTTGCGACGCGGCCCCGTTGTGAAAGGTTGTAAGTTATTCTGGTCGAGAAAGTCGGCTAAACTGCGTCCAAAAGTGCCGATAGTCAGCTGGCGCAACTGCTCAATTTCTACAATTTGTGGCACGTTTCTTCCCAGCAATTCCGACGTGCGATCAAGTAAATCTAAAAATACTGGAACGAAGCGAGTAGGGTTGGGTGCAGTAACAGAAGAGTTCATAATTTTCTCAGTTCTTAGAATTATAGGCTTGTTTGTAGTAAGGACTGAAGTCCTTAACTCTCCAGCAATGAGGACTTTAGTCCTCATTGCTAACCGATGAGATTGATTAATTTGTTATGGGTCATTTGCTACTTTCACTGACCCATCACCAATTTGATTACTGAGTTTGTTGCTGCATTAGAGAACGGACATTTTGCCGAATTTGCTGCCGCTGTTCGGGGGTGATAATATTGGCTATCTGGGTGCGAACTGACTCAAAGGTTGTTCGCAGTTGGGTTTTCTGTTCGGGGGAAATATCGATGGATGCGAACGCATTCCGCATCCCCTCACCTCGTGCTAACGCCGCTTGCAACTGATTTTGCTGTTCTGATGTTAAAATGCTCTCCATCTGAGCGCGAGTTTGGCTGCGGATTTGAGCGAGTTGAGTTTCTTGTTTCTGGGTTAGTTCGATCCCCGATAGCATTGGCGGTAGCATTTCAGATGGCGTCAGGGGTGAGGCATGGACAGCAGAAGCAGTGAAAGGAATGACGAATACAACGGTTGCAGCTACCATTGAAATCAATTGGCGTTTCATTTGGCTTTTCTCCTTGACTTTGCTTTGATGTCTCAATCGTAAAAAATCAGACGTTTAACTCCATGAGAAAAAAGTCACAAATCTAACCATGACAAAAGTAAGATATCCTACCATGACTTTTGTCATGGGTCAGGTATCCGCCACAGGATGGGAAAAATATATGTTATCCGCAGATGTAAAAGAATTAGATTTACAAAGCCTCTTGGCTGATAATGCAAATATTCCAGGTTTTACCTACATTCCAGATTATATTAATGCATCGCAAGCAGAACAATTGCTGTTGACGATTGACCAACAAATCTGGTCTACCCAATTAAAACGAAAGGTGCAACATTACGGATATAAATATGATTACAAAAAGCGTTTATTAGATCCGTCGATGAACTTGGGGACTTTGCCAAATTGGGCGCAGGATATCGCCCAAAAATTCTATCTCGAAGGTTTAACGGAAAAAATCCCAGACCAAGCGATCGTAAACGAATACCAACCCGGACAAGGGATTGCCAATCACATCGACTGCGTACCTTGCTTTGGCAATACAATTATTTCACTTAGCTTGGGAGGTACTTGTGTAATGGAATTTACTCATGCTAAAACAAAGGAAAAGATTCCAGTATTATTAATGCCTAGAAGTATAATTATCCGGCAAGGCGCCGCCCGCTATGAGTGGCAACACGGCATTGTCCCCCGTAAAACCGATAAGTATCAAGGTAGGGAATTTGTCAGAGATAGAAGAGTTTCTCTAACATTTAGAAAAGTGCGTTTGTCCGAACAATCCGACTAAAATATAAAATCTAAAATTGCTATGAGTCGATATATTGAAATTAAAACGCATCCAATTCTGTTTTTGCTATATCTTGAGTGGATATTGCTGTTTATCGTGGCGCTAACGGAACTGCTGCCAGATCCAGTTGACAAATTGCCTCGGTTGTCGCTGCTAAATCTATTTTGTGTGGGTTCTTTGTTTATATTGGGGTTAAAATTACCCCAGGTAGGGCGAATCGATAAATTAGTCTATACTCTTGTCGAAATCAGCATAATTTTAGCAGCATCAATAGTGGGGGGAATTCGCCTGTTTCCAGTTTTATATTTAATTTTAACTCTCCGCAGTTGCTTGATTTTTGGGAAAGGGAAATGCTTGGCCATTATGGTGTTAGCGTTTGTGTTATTTCTGGTGACGCTAATTTATCGGTTTCAGACTTTCACTTTCCCGCTTCGCCCCGCAGTCCCAGAAAGATTAGAATTTATTTTATTGGGTTTTGCTATGTTTTTTGGACTGGTTTTGGTATTTTTATTTTTATTGGTCAATGCGGTATTATCCGAACGTCAAAGTCGGGAAGAACTTGCCCTTGCTAATGCTGAACTTCGCAAATATGCTTTAAAAATTGAAGATATGGCAACGCTACAAGAACGTAACCGCATCGCCCGCGATATTCACGATTCTTTAGGGCATTCTCTCACGGCTTTAAACTTGCAAATCGAAACCGCTTTAAAATTGTGGCGATCCCATCCTACTAAAGCCGAGTATTTTTTGGGAGAAGCAAAAAGATTGGGTTCAACGGCATTAAGAGAAGTGCGGGAGTCTGTCTCGAAGTTGCGATCCGATCCGTTGGAGGGGAGGGATTTACAGGAAGCGATCGCGCATTTGATTCAATCTTTTCATTCTACGACGGGTGTATTGCCAAATTGCAGTATTTATCTGCTTAATTCGATTCCCGCTGAATTAAAGGTTTCCATCTATCGCATTTTACAAGAAGCTTTAACTAACATCTGCAAACATGCCCAAGCGACTCATGTAGAGATTCAAATAATGACAACTTCAACCGACATATATCTGATAATTGATGACAATGGCAAAGGCTTTAATTTAAAACAAAATACTACGGGTTTTGGACTGCAAGGAATGCGCGAACGCACCCAGTCACTGGGCGGTCAATTGGAAATTCAAACTTCCCTGCGTCAGGGATGTAGAATTACAGCAAGTTTTCCTTTGCTAATTGGTAATTGCTAATTGGTAATTGGTAATTGCTAATAGGTAATTGGTAATGGCTAATTGCTAATTGGTAATTGGTAATTAATCCATTAGCCATTACCTATTAGCCATTAGCCATTAGCCATTAGCCATTAGCCATTAGCCATTAGCCATTACCTATTATGATTCGTTTATTGCTGGTGGATGACCAACATTTAATCAGGCAGGGATTAAAAGCTTTGCTTGAGTTAGAACCGGATTTAGAAATAGTCGGAGAAGCGGAGAATGGGTCAAGGGCAATTCAAATGGTAGAAACCGTAAAACCAGATGTGGTTTTAATGGATGTGCGGATGCCAATAATGGATGGCGTAGCAGCAACGCGGGAAATTTGTCAGCGCTTTCCTAGTACAAAAGTTTTGGTTTTGACAAGGTTTGATGATGATGAATATATATCTGAATCGTTGCGCTTTGGGGCGGTAGGATATTTGCTCAAAGATACCCCTTCTGAAGAGTTAGCGGCGGCGATTCGGATGGTGCAAAAAGGCTATACTCAACTAGCACCGGGATTAATAGAAAAAATGATAGCGAAAGTTCCCGCACCCGCACCGACAAAAACTATTAACTTACCTCCTGGATGGAACGAACTAACGCCGAGGGAAAAGGAAGTTTTGCGTTTAATTGCTGCGGGTGCGAGTAATCGAGAAATTGCGCGTTCGCTTTATATTACAGAAGGCACGGTAAAGAACCACGTCACGAATATTTTAAATCGTTTAGGGTTGCCTTCTCGCACGCAAGCTGCGATTTTTGCCAATACATTTTTGCCGTTACTGGAATAATTGCAAACACTCGTCTTTCAAAACTCCTTTCGTTACTTTTATTTTTCTAAATCCCCGCTTAATAACTTCTTCGCAATCAATATCGATTTGCGATTGATTTGCTGCAATTAAATCGCCAATCGACGCCCCAAAAACAATTTCAGAAATTCCCGCCCAAACACAAGCAGTCGCGCACATCGGACAAGGTTCGCCCGTGGTATATAGCGTATAACCTTCCAGGGAAGTACTTTGAAGTTTAGCGGTTAAAAGCCGAATCGCATTAATTTCTGCATGGGCGGAAGGGTCTTTATCTCTTTGAACCGTGTTATGTGCTGCGATCGTAACTTCGTTATCTTTCACAATAACTGCACCGTAAGGTGCGTCTCCTTGCTTTGCTTCTTGAAGCGCCAGCTTCATAAAATCTTCAGGATTCATCTGATTTTTTGTATTAATCGCAACAAGTTCTTTTTTATACTAATTGTCGATTGTTTGGCAACAAATATTTACCCAGCTAATGTGTAGAGCGTGAAAAATTTTATCATTTATCTTAACAACGCCTGATGGAGTAAGGGTGATTTTCTAGTCTATAGTAGAGCCAAAGTCTTTTTGCGGTCAAACCATTGCTTAACTCTGTATAACTATAGCATTAAAAAGTATCCTAATATACAAAGGATGGTTTTCAATGGATAGGTGGAAATTAAACATCCAGACTTTATCAGGGACTCCGATGAAGAATAACCCCATTGCATATATCTACGGGGGGAAGTTTTTTGTCTGTGATGGGTTTGTCATGGTTTTACGCCGTTAGCGTGAATGTCTGCTTTCCCTAAAAGCTATCGGTGGCGGCAGAAGACTCAGCTTAAAAGGGTTATCCTTTGTTTAGCCGATGATTCGGAAGGACTTAGCTGTGCAGGCAATTAACGAGAGCCACTATTTACTCAACCACGTCCCCAACAACCCCGCGTTGGGCATCTATCGCGTTTTTGAACCGCAGTGCAGGGAACTTTTGCAGTGGCTTTCGCGGGAAGATGTGCCGAAGCAGCAGAAAGAAGCGTTAATCGCAGCTTTAATCGATTTTGACGACGGATGCGGCGATTTTTATCGAATACGCGCTTATTTTCTCGCAGCATCTGGGATGGGAAAATTCAGGGATTCGCGTCTGGCGGATGCAATAGTCAGGCAGATCGTCAGGGGGGAATTTGGTTGTTTCGATGAGGAAGAGCGGGATTGGGCGAGATTTTCAAGTATAATTGCCCAAAAAGCGCGGGAGATTCTTAAAGAAACGGATATAGAACGAGCGATCGCAGCTATTGCTGAGTTGATCGAGAGTACGTCAGATGAAGCCACCCGCCTGCAAGCGGCATACGATTTGGGGCAAATTGGTACGGGAAATCAAACGGCAATTGCGGCTTTAATCCGAATAATACAAACTTCCCAAGCTCAAGCTACCCGGATGCAAGCGATTTCTAGCTTGGGGCAAATTGGTGCGGGCAGTTCCAGAGCGATCGCAGCAATGGTAGAGTTAATCAGAAGCTCGCATAACGAATACACCCGTTGGCAAGCGGCTTACAGCTTAGGAAAAATAGACCCAGGAAATAAATTTGCGATCGCGACTTTAGTCGAATTGATTCAAACCTCTGTTCAGGAATCCACCCGTCAGCTAGCGGCTGGAGATTTAGAAAAAATAGATCCAGGAAATCCTATAGGCATCGCTACCTTAGTGCAGGTAATTCAAACGAGTAAAAATGAAGAAACCCGCTGGCGAGTAACTTTTGAATTAAGAAAGCCAGAAGAAGCACTAGCAGCAGCGATCGCCAGTCTGGTTGAGGTGATTCAAACTTCGCAGAATGACTTCGCCGTCTGCCAAGTGGCTTCGAGTTTGGCGCAAATTGGCAGCGGCAATCAAAGCGCGATCGTAGCTTTAGAAGAGAAAATTCAGAAATCAGAAAGCGAATACACCCGCTGGCAAACCGCTTATAGTTTAGGGAAAATAGACCCAGGAAATACCGTCGCAATCGCTGCTTTAGTCGAGTTAATCGAAAGCACTAAAAATGAATACGTGCTTTGGCAAGCAGCTTCTAGTTTGGGAAAAATCAACTCAGGGAATGAATTTGCAATCGCGTCTTTGGTGAAGTTGATTGAAACATCTAGCAATCAATCGATCCGTCAGCTATCGGTTTATAGCTTGGGCCAAATCTGCACCAACAACGAAACGGCGATCGCCGCTTTAGTGGGGTTAGTTGAGATTTGCGATAATGAATCAATTTGTAGAAAAGCAGCAGCTAGCTTGGGTAAAATTGCCAGCGGTAACTCGAGTGCGATCGCAGCTTTAGTGCAGCTAATTCAAACAGTGGATAACGAACAAACCCGTTGGCGAAGCGCTTATAGTTTGGGGCGCATCGATCCGGGTAATGACGTTGCGATCTCCACTTTGGTGCAGCTAACCAAAACCGCCCTTAACAAACATACCCAACAGCTAGCCGCTTGTTGTTTAGGGCGAATCGGCAACGGCAACGAAACAGCCATTACGGCGTTAGTCGAGTTGATTCAAACCTGTGAAGATAAATCGATTCGCTGGCTAGCCGCTGGGAGTTTGTGGCAAATTGCAGTGGGAAATCAAGCTGCGATCGCTGCTTTAATCGATTTAATTCAGCACTCTGAAGATGAATCAATTCCTCAGCTTGCTGCTTATAACTTGCGGAAAATTTTACAAGGTGATTCGTTTCCAAAAGTCGTTACAGCCTTAAAAAAATACTTGGATAACCTTGACAAAAACGACATTAAACGCTATATATCTTGCTACGAAGTTCTGTGGTATTGCGCCGAAAACATGACTTACCCAGCCTTTTATCAAGCTTGGCATTCACAATAAAAGGGAAAAAGGTACAGGGTAAAAAGAACAAACAATTACCCATTACCTATTACCCATACCCTCGTTCCCAAGCTCTGCCTGGGAACGCCATTACCTATTACCATTTTACGCAGCCCCGCTATTTTTCCGGAACAAAATTAGGACGGTTTTCACAATCAGCTTGATATCATACATCAGGCTCCAATTCTTTTGGTATTCCAAATCCAAGCGAATCACATCCTCAAATTTGCGAATCGACGAGCGTCCGTTCACCTGCCATTCTCCGGTCATCCCCGGTTTAACATCCAAACGCTGCCATTCGGGAACGTCGTAACGCTCGACTTCATCCGGCGTTGGGGGTCTGGTTCCCACCAAACTCATTTCTCCTGTAAGCACATTCCAAAACTGAGGCAACTCATCCAAACTCGTCCGCCTGAGAAAGCGACCGACCTTTGTAATGCGAGGATCGTTGTCATTTTTGAACAGTTTGTTACCATCCAATTTATTTTCAATTTGTGACTTGAGTGCTTCGGCATTAACGCACATCGAGCGGAATTTCCAGATGCGAAACTTTTTGCCCAACCAGCCGCAGCGGGTTTGAGCGAAGAAAATCGGTCCCGGACTATCCAGTTTAATTGCTACGGCAATCGGAATAAACGCAATTCCCGTAATTGCCAAACCTACCAACGCCCCTACAACATCGATCGCCCGTTTGAGCCAAGAACGGACAGAAGGATGGGTAGCGGGTGGTTGAACCTCGCCCGCTTTAGTTGGTGCTGGTGTTTGGCTGGGGGTGCGCTGCTCGATTTTGAACACTTGGTCGAGTCCCGTAAGCGACAACACCGCCATCACTTGAGGACGCACATCCCACAGAATCAATTCAATTCCCTGCTGCTGTGCGATTTTTAAATTGGTGACCAAGGCTCCCAAACCACTGCTGTCCATAAAAGTGGTCTGGCTAAAATCGAGAATAACCTTGCTAGGAACCGAATTTCCTTGCAAAAACGCTTGAAAAGATTGCTTAAAGGCTACCGCCTCCAGCACGGTTAAGCGAGGGGGTACTGGAATTTGAGGAATCTCGTCCAAGACCTTAACCATAAACTCTACTGATACAAGGGCGCTAACTACACAGACTGAATGCTAAGTTGCAATTCTATGCTAAACCGCAATGTGGGACAGGTGAGCAGGTGGGCAGATGGGAAGGTGGGATCCAGGGGCTATGGTGATGGGGGAGATGAAGCAGATGAGGCAGACTCTGGAAGTGGAAGTAATTTCTTGGCGGACTTACGCCAAGAAACCCGGTTTCTTGGCGTAAGTCCCGATCATCTTCATCACCTGCTTCACCTTCCCCATCTCCCCATCTTCCCTGCACACCAGCACAAGAGCTCGCTCTCCCCGAACAAATCCCAAAAATTTAAGCCAGAATTGGAACTGTTAACCCATTTAGTGGGAGAAAGCGATGATTTGGCAGCGTTTACGTAGAACCATAGCTCCTCTCTTGTTAACAGTTTTACTGCTGGTAACCTCCTGTAGTTCCCAGCCTGCTTCTCGATTTGACCAGGCGCAGCGGGAAAGCACGCAACGAGGAGCCGCACCGGCCGTTGTCAAAGAAGCTACACAAGGTAGCGAATTTAACAAATTTTTTCCCAAAGATGGCGATGGTTTTGATCGCGTCTTCGTCCAGGAGAAAAAAGGTTTTGCCGAAGCAAAGCTGAACAAAGGCGGCAAGAACGTAGCCATGCTGTCGATCTCCGATACAGCAAGCACTCCAGAGGCGAGGAAGAAATTTGAGAACAGTACTCAACAGATTGGCGGTTATCCAGTCGTTGACCAAGGCGCTAACATCACCGCGGCGCTGGTGGGGAACCGCTACCAGGTGAAAGTCCAATCTCGCGATCCGTCCTTTACCAAGAGCGATCGCGAAGCTTGGCTGGCAAAATTCAATCTTGGGGGTTTGGCGGCAATCAAGTAAGAAAAAGCATTGGATTAGATCGCAATCTTCACAAAAGGTAAAGAATCGTGAGCAAATCGATTTTTCAATTAGTGGACGAGTTGCCCACCGGCGGCTTAACCGTGATGTCGCTGAAATCGTTAGATTTCATCATTCCCGGCGAGTGGCAAAACATCGTTGGGTTTGAGAATACCATCCGGGCGGTGACGGGAGAAACCGACCAAGACTTGATCCAGCAAATAGGCGATCGCGCGGTATATCTATTCAACGACAAATCCCAAGGTTACCAGCGCGCGTTGTGGCTGTATCAAACCGTCGATAGCGCCTCTTCTGCGTTGGGTGCGGCAGCTTTAGCCAACAAAGTCGGCGAAAAAGTCTCATTTCTCGGTTTCTTAAGCAACCTGACTCCCAAAGCCGAAAAAGCGCAAACCATCGACCTCGCGGTGAAATTAGTCGTCGAAGTGGTCGCTTTCTGCCAAATTAACGGCATTCCCGGCGACAGCATCGGCGACTTTTTAGCCGCATTGGGCGACTATTCCGGCGAGTCCTTGATGCGGATGGCGGCGCTGGTATGCTTTGATGGTTTGATTCCCCTCGGTCCGGACTTTATCCAAATGGTGCTATCCAATTTCGGTAGCATGAGTCCCCAAGAGTTAGAACAAAATCAGAGCTTCAACAGCGTCAAAGATCTGATTCCTGGGGGGGATCCCACAGGTCAGATGGGTTTCATTACCCAAAGCTTCGATTCCGTCTCTGGGTGGATGAGCGATTTCGTCAACTCTCACGGTTTGACACCCCAAAATGTTGTCCACAACCTGTCCAACTTTATCGAGATTGCAGATGACAAATTAGACTATCTCGGCGCTTTCTTAGACGTTTCGACCAATTATTACGAGCATACCGGGATTCAAACCCTGGCTCGCCGCTTGATCGAACGCGCCGTCGCCGAAATTTAGCTCTTGAGCAGGTGAGCAGGGGAGCTGTAGGGGCGGGTTTTACCAATTAAACCGTGGAAACACGTAATATATGGTAAAAACCGCGTACAACTAGGGGCGGGTTTTACCAATTAAACCGTGGAAACACGTAATATATGGGAAAAACCGCGTACAAATAGGGTCGGGCTTTACCAATCAATCCGTGGAAACACGTAATATATGGTAAACCCGCCCCTACTAAAAACAGATAATTGAACTAAACCCCCTCTTCTTTGTTGGCCTCAAAACCGGGTTTCTGTCAAAGTAGTATCTCGTTAAAGTGCGCCCCTACTCGGTTTTTGGATTTCGATTAAATCTATCTAACAAGAGAATCCGAAAAGCGGTCAAACGAGTCGGTAGTTAATATCAAGCGAGAAGCACTTCCCTTGGAAATATATGAGCAAAACTAAACCCATCGATAATTTGGTTGATAACCTGCCAACGAGTAACATGACGGTTTATATGTTACGCGCTTTGGACTCAGTTGTTCCTGGCGAATGGCAGAACTTGGTGGGATTTAAAGATACCATTCGTGCTGTTACCGGAGAAACCGACAAAAAAACAGTTAAAAAAATACACGATCGCGCCCTAGAATTATACGAAGATCCTGCCCAAGGATACCAGCGCGCGATGTGGATCTACCAAACCGTCGATAGTGCCGATAGCGCCATCGGCGCCGCCGCAATGGCAAATAAAATAGGAGAAAAAATCGGCTTTCTCTCTTTCTTAAATAAACTAACTCCCAAAGCGGATACGCTACAAAGCATAGATTTATGCCTAAAATTGGTCGCCGAATTGCTAGCATTATCCGCAATAAATCGCATTTCGATTACCAATATCAGCTCGCTAGCAAGCAGTTTAACTCAATATCACAACGAGTCTTTGATGCGAATAGCTGCCTTGATTTGCGTTGATGGCATTATCCCCCTAGGCCCCGATTTTATCAAGAAAGTACAATCTACTTTGGGCAGCGTCAATCCCGCAGTATTACAGCAAAATTCCACGTACCAAAACCTCAGCAACATGATTCCCGGAGGCAGTGTCAACGATAAGATAGGTTTCATCAATCAAAGCTTCGGCGCGATGCAAGGTTGGATGGGTAATTTCGTCAATTCCCATCACATCACCCAACAAGGATTGCTGATCAACCTGCAAAAATATATGGATATCGCCGATAGTAAATTAGACTACGTCGCCGCATTTATCGACATGACGACTAACTATTACGAACATACAGGAACTCAAACCGTTGCGCGTCGGGTAATTGAACGCGCAGCAAGAGAGATTTAGACCTTTGCCCCAACCCCTCTCCTAAAACGAGAGGGGCGCAGCAAGGCGCGGTAATTTTTTTGACTAAGCTGAAGAGTTTTGCAGGTTTTGTTGGTAAGCGTGTTTATGTTGCAATTAAAACCATGTATAAAAATAAATAAAAATAATTTAACCAGTTGTTGTGAAACAGGCGCAATCGTTAAGTTTTCATTTGTTCGTAAAGTATGAAAGAAGATTGCATCAGCCTGCTTTGGTAAACCAAAAACCTCAAAGACAAGGTAAAAATAGATATACGCTAAAAATGAAATCACCTATGTCAAATAATTCTTCCAAAGCGAGATTAATAGAAGTGTTCTCCGCCATTCAAGGCGAAGGACTCAATGTTGGAATGCGGCAGATTTTTATCCGCTTTGCGATTTGCGATTTGCGCTGCCATTTTTGCGACAGTTCCCACACATGGGGTGCGCCGCCGACTTGCACGATCGAGAAAACACCGGGAAGGCGGGATTTTGAACTACACGCCAACCCCGTATCCCTAGAAAAACTACTGGAATGGGTAGAGCGACAAAATAAACCGGGGTTGCACGATAGCATTAGCCTGACAGGTGGGGAACCGTTGCTTTCCGCTCCTTTCTTGGTGCAATTTTTGCCCCAGGTGCGTACTTTAACGAAGTTGCCCATTTACCTGGAAACAGGAGGGCATCGTCCGCAACAGCTAGCAATGGTTCTGCCTTATATCGATTCGGTGGGGATGGATATCAAGCTGCCTAGCGTCAGCGGTGAAAATCATTGGCAAGCACACGCAGAATTTCTCCAACGCTGTTACAAAGCAAGAGTTGAAGTTTTTGTCAAGCTGATTGTTTCCAACAGAACCAATCCAGGAGAGTTAAAACAAGCAGCTGAATTGGTGGCAGCTTGTGACCCGACGATTCCGGTATTTTTGCAACCCGTGACGGCAATCGATCTATCGAACAAGCTGGGGTGTGCGCCGGTGTACCCGCCAGATCCAGACCAGCTTTTGGCATGGCAGGGATTGATGAAGCAAAGTCTCAAGCAGGTACGAGCGATCGCGCAAACTCATAAAATGATCGGTCAGCTTTGATGAAGAAATTATGAAGCGAGCGCAGGATTTTATGAAAGTTTCGTGTAAAAAAGCATACTAGGTTTTAATTTAACCTGGTATTAGTAGCAATGGAAGATACTGGGAAAAGCTGAATTCCTTGGTATCGAACTTGCTTCAACTAAAACATTGTGTTTCAGGGTTGGGTTACCTGGTTGCATCTGCCTTATTATTCGCCGGAAACACCAACTCTGCATCCGCAGTTTCCCTGGTTAATACGCTGACAATACCTGGTGCAAGTAAGGATTTATTTCCCACCAGTGGCAATAGTGCCAACGTCAACCGTTTAGGGCTGTTTTCCGCTCTGTACTACGACCGCCACCAAAACGTGTATTACAGCCTCGCCGACCGAGGGCCAGGTAGTGGCGTGATTCCCTACCAAACTAGGGTGCAAAAGTTTACTTTGGATGTAAATCCAACAACGGGCGCGATTGGCAATTTCAATCTGTTAGAGACGATTCTGTTGACGAAAGACGGTAGCAGTTTTAACGGGTTGAACCCCAGACTACTTAACGGCAATGCAGGAACGCTTGGTTTAAGTTTAGATCCGGAAGGGTTTGCGATCGCAGCCAACGGCAATTTTTACGTCTCGGATGAATACGGCCCCTCTGTGTATGAATTTAGTCCCAATGGGTCATTTATCAGGGCTTTCCAGACGCCAAATAATTTACTGCCAAGAGAAAGCAGCGGCAACCTTAATTATGTCGATGGTCGCGGCACGATTACCAGCGGTCGCCAAGATAACCGAGGGTTTGAAGGATTAACCCTCAGTTCAGATGGTACGAAACTATTTACCCTGCTGCAAGACCCCCTCGTAAATGAAGGCGCAAGTAACGATGGACGGCGCAGCCGCAACTTGAGACTGGTAGAATTTGATACGGCAACTGGTCAAAGTACGGCGCAATATATTTACCAGGTAGAAGACCTTGCAGATATCAACAATCGCATTCCTGGAACTGCAAACGATTTTAGCGCCACGCAACAAGGGCGGAATATAGGAATCAGCGCGATTACCGCACTGAATAACAACGAATTTTTAGTACTTGAAAGAGACAACCGAGGTTTAGGCGAAGAGGCCCAAACAAGTGCATTACCCGTTGGCAGCAAGCGCGTTTATAAAATAAATCTCGCCGGTGCAACCAATGTCAGCGGTATTAGTTTAGCCGGGACAAATTCATTACCATCGGGCGTAACGGCGGTTAACAAATCCCTGTTCCTCGACATTGCCGATATTTTGAAAACAACAGGACAAATCATTCCAGAAAAGATGGAAGGTTTGGCGATCGGGCCTCAACTTGCAGATGGTTCCTATGCAATTTTAATCGGAACGGATAACGATTTTAGCGTCACTTCAGGTCAGGGAGATCAACAGTTAGATGTTTGCACGAATGGCACAACCCGTACGCTAGTCCCGATTGATAGCGGTTGTCCGGCGGGGCAACCTTTGATTCCAACTTATCTCTATTCGTTCAAAGCTAGCAGTGCCGAATTAGGTAATTTTGTGCCACCGCAAAAAGTACCCGAACCCACAGCAATTGCTGGGTTAGCGTTATTAGGATTGAGCGGTTTTTGGCTAAAGCGGCCCAAGAGGTAACATTATAGCGGATTGCAGTCGTATGAGGTACACATTCGACTGCGGTGTGCCAGCACTTAAGGGTGCTTGCACACCAAGCCAAAAGACTGTACCTCACACGAAAATCAAACGGGAGACTGGTAGCCCCGTCAATTTATTGCGTGGCCCCTAGCTGACGCGGGCGAATTTATTCGCTGCCACCATTATTAAATTTTTTATCTAATACCTTACATCAAACATGGTTTTATAGTAGGTTGTTTTTTTATAGTGCATGCAGTCAAAAATTAACGCCAAAAAAACAAACTACTATAGCTGAAATTGCCCAGGAGTTGGCGAAAATAATGTCGATTTATACCCTCTTCGACTACCCTGAGCGGGATGATAACTTGGCGAGCGTACTTTTCTACCAATCTTGAAAAACATACATCCTCATATAAAACTTTCGTTGAAAACTTAAATTTATCTGCACTATAGATGATGTCTAGATGCTCTTGATGAATTCTCAACTCATCTATTTTTATTACTTCAATTTTCATCACTGCACTTTTTCAACATATCGCCTCTCTAACCCCTTATTGAGAAGCAGCGATCGCGACTACCAATATTAAATCAGTCAAGGCGATCGCTGCTTCAAGCATCCTAATTTTGGCCGAAAAAATGTGACTCTATTTCATTTTTCACGCGGCATCTTCATAGCCCTGAGAATCGATTCACGAATTATTTGTTCCATCTCATCGATAAACGAACCTTCAGCAGTTTCTGTTTTCCAGGGATCTTGGACTACGGTACGAATGACAGTAATCGGTTGAGTTGGGTCTGGAGTCACCCCTAAACGCTCCTGGTACTTTTGGATGAACTCAGCGCCATAAGCTTCTGCCGTGAAATCTGTGGTACTGACAATCATGGGATAATCGTTAATATCATCATCCTCATCAATACTCAGGATCTCATAATACCGCTTATTGAGACGGTTAGCCGCCTCTAAGCTGGTATTGAGCGTACCGTCAGGATTCTTGTAGTTCAAAGCGTAGATCAAGATGTTTAAATCCGGTCCAATTTCTTTGAGTGCCTCCATTGCCTCTGGATCTTGAGCAATCTCTTCATTCGTTTTACGATCAATTCTTTCCCGAATGAAGTCAATGGAAATAGAATCTGGAAGTAAAGTCAGAGGAACAATAATAAACGGATCTTTCTCTGTGACCATACACAACAGTCGAGCATAGAGTTTATCACCACTGAAGAGAGCCTGACCCAAAATTCTGCCATAGCCATCTTGGGTGGGTGGAATGACTTTATGGCTCAAATATACCGCTGCTGGGGCTGCACCTGGTTTAGATCCCTCAATCCCATAGATACCAATCGTCGGTTCTGTTTCTCCATGAAAAACGTAGGGAGCAACAAAGGTAACTAAATTCCGCATCGCTGAGTTGCGATAGCACAACGCTCCCGCCGGATAGGGTATATAACCTGATTTATGAGGATCGACAGTGATCGAGTCAGCATGGGGAAGTGCTTTAAATTGCGTCTCTACATAAGCACTCAAGGGAGAAATCGGGGGTGCTGTACGTCCAAGGGTCGGTCTATTACAGTCTGCGTCGGTGCGTATTAGGCTAACGAAATATCCCCCCCAAGCAGCATCAGCATGAACGGTAAAGTCTAATCCTTTTTCACTGAATTCGTCTCGTAATTTCAGAATTTCCTCGAGCGGATCAACTGCACTTTCTTCGGTGGTACCCATAACTGCAACCACCGTATATACAGAGATTTTCTCGTCTAGGCAATATTGTAAATCTTGTCTGAGACTATAGCCTTTTAGTCCATCTTGACGAGGTTGACGTGGATTCAAATCAAGTCTCATCCTGGCATGTTCGTCTACTTCCACATCAATCATGTGGGAGGCTCCAATTCCTAAAACGGCGGCTGCTTTTGGGAATGAGTAATGTTTGCTTCCTGGTACGAAAAAGACGGGAGAGGCAATTCCTTGCAGATAACGATTGGAAAATTCCTGTATGCCTAAATCTTGCACCGAATACTTGGATAAGGCAGTAGATAAGATGCTAGAGGCTTGATTTTCGTCAACGCCTTTTTCCACTAATTTCTTGGTGATTTGCGTAGATAAGTCTAGGATGCCATCAACCTTGAGGTTTAAGAGTTGCCAAGTATCGAGGTTGATTAATAGTTGGTCCTCACGACCAGTAGTGGGTGAGTAGGCATTAATCTTGATATCTTGTGCTACCTGTTTCAAGGTATCATCGTTTAACAAGGCTTGTTGGATAGCAATGGGATAAAATTTCAGATTTCTGGCTGACCAAATAGCCTCTATGTTCGCAACAGTTCCCCCACAAGTGATATGTCCCCAGGCGGGTATTATATTTGGTTCTGATGCTGACTCAACGGGGTATCCTAGCATTCGGCAAAGATCGTTGCCTACCTCGATTTCCAGCTTTGTAGTAACAGTCGAGGCTTCAAAAGCCACATTATTAGAGTTGTACAGCATCCCTGCAAAGTAGCCTATCACCGAAGGAATGGTTGTATCCCAACCCATGTGTCCTTGATAGCGCATACTGAAAAAGGGAACCGACTTCTTCAGCTCTTCTAATAAATCGGTATAACTGTCTTCAATTAACTTGATCGCTCCTATGTAGTCGTCTGATTGCTTGATTTCGTCAGTTATATGGCAAGGATCTTCAGGAAAATAACTATTTCTCCATTCTGCCTGAGAGTCTATTGCCTGTACTATCAATCTTTTCAGCAGGTAAGCATTTTCTGCTCTTGGACCTAAAAACCAAGCTTCTACCGATCTTGAGCCAGTTGTCTTTAGGTTTATGTTGTCTGCTTTTTTCAAATACTTTTGTATCCTGCCTGTTGCTTTTTCAAAAGCTTTGCTGAAAATCTCTCTTGGACTTCTCATAGTTTCCTTCTCCTTTTAAGCTCCAACAGATTCAGTCTGACTTAACTTTTTCTGCACTTATTCTTGCATATTGCCGTCAATCTTGTCAATATTATTTCCTGTGTATATTTATTTCGGGATAGCCTTTTTAATTTTTAATTTTGCATCTGCCATTGGTATTAAATCAAGTTGCTAGTTAATAGGTTGTGACAGGGGTAATGGGTAATGGGTAATTGGTAATTGGATTAACCAGCTTTTGCTGTCAACCACAGTCATAAACCCGGTTTCTTTGGCGTCAGAAACCGGGTTTCTTTGGCTCGATGTAACTAGCAACTTACGTTATTACTACCCCCATGTACCTGGGCGATCTTTAAATGCCCCGACAATATCAGCAGTAATCCATCCGCGCCTGCTATGGACAGCGATAGAGAGCAGGGATGGTTTGATTGGCGTTACTGATTAGCGGGATGATTTTGTGAAACCCAGACCGATCGTGTTTGACTGTCATCGACAAATTCATCATGCCTTGATCCGTAACCCACCCCCTAGAAACCTTTGGTCAGTCTACTCTGCGATTCTAGTTCTCTTCGCCGATTGCAATAAAGTTAAAAGCCGACTTTTCTTTTGTCACTGTCAGTTCTGGAGAACCCGTAGCTGATTGTTGTTTAAGTCCCAAATCCCAGATATAAACTTGGCATTTTTGGGTGTCTATATCTTTAACAACAATTTGGTTATCAGCGCCCCAATCCTTCAAAGTCGCTACTACAGCAGGAGGAGTCGCGAAAGGTTGGGCAAACATAATTGTATAGATCCCTGGCTCTGGCGATTCTACTGTAAATCCTTCTCCCCCCTGTTTGGTGCTATCTTCTCCCACTGTTCCATAGATAATTTTTTGTGCCATATGTTAATTTCCTCACTTCTCTAGAGCGTGAATGATGACTTTCTTTGGAGTTGGATACTGTGGAAATTCAACTTTGTGGTTCAGCCAATCTGAATCCTAGCCGAGTCATATCAAGCTTTGAGACAGTCGATATCAGCCTTGGATTTAGCCGCTGAACCAGAGAGCGCCAACGCAGTTTCTACAACGCCGGGAATATGGTCAAATGAGATAGGGTTCTTTGATAGATCCTCGCGTATGTAACACCTTTTCGAGAATGAGCATAAACTATTCATCAGCCGCAACTAGGTATAACATCCCCTAGCCTATTTAAGCTGAAATTTTTAAAATTCTTAATAGTTTTTGCAGAACAATCATTCCACGAGAGCGATCGTATGCACAATCTTTACTCAGATCTTGCGCCATTCTCAACCTGCCTGGAAACCCTTGTTTCTTGATAAAAAATCTAGGCTTTCAAGTTTAGCTATTTGCCAGAAACTTTGGTGTTAGCCATGGTGCAAAATGTGAGTTTATCGACACAGGCATACATCCGTTCTCTAGAACAATTCCAGAACTCGGATCTTGCACCATTAACAAGTGGGATGGGCAAGATGCCCATCCCACAAGCAAAATTCATCTCTTGTGGGGTGGAAGGATGGGCAAGATGCCCATCCCACAAGCAAAATTCATCTCTTGTGGGGTGGAAGGATGGGCAAGATGCCCATCCCACAAGCAAAATTCATCTCTTGTGGGGTGGGCGTCCCGCCCGCCCACCCCATTGGTGCAAGATGTGAGAGAAGCGAGTGTATCCCTGAGGATTTGTATCTGCAATCGTCACTTCCTGAGAACTAGAGTTATAGTCTCTAAAAGCGAGAAGTGTTCTCCTTCTAGATTGGGGTTATTGTGAGCAATTTTGGTATTGAAGTTGAAAATGTGGATGTCACTTGTATCTGAAACCGCTTTTTCCACAGATTCCACAAACTTCTCCATCGTCATTGATGGATTCCACTAATATCATGTCCGGTTGCATCGGTTGCGAAGAGCTAGCTCTTGTGCAGGTGGGAAGGAAAAAAACAGTTTTTGCACAATCGACTATATACAACCGATGCTAGCGGACTTGATATAACTTGCAATCTGCTGTAATTGTTCAAGGATATGATTGGCTAAGAAACCTCAGACTTTGTTATCTTGCCAAATATCTTGGTGAAAATTGTACTAGGCTCGCACCTTAGAGAACAAATTAAAAGCCGTTTCAAATGCTAAATTCTTGGCTGCTTTTTCAGAAAGAGCATCTAAAAATACATCATATTTCTGAATGGTTGCAGGTAAGAACTCAAACTTATTCACAATGTCTGTCCCAATGCAGATGCGATGGGAATACTTCTCACACAGTTGTAGCCAATCTGGATCTGGTACACCTTTGGGACAAATATAATCATCGAAGACAATCCAGGCAATATCAACCCACAGATTATCGTAATGCTCCAGAACACGTTGAACAATCTGATAGTATACCGGAGAATAAACGCGACGAGAAATGCCACAGTGACACCAAACAAACCTCACCTTGGGATGTTTTTGTAACATCTCTTCCAACTCGTACAACCACATTGGATAAGTATTCGTGCCCACCGAGGTGATATTTTGGTGAATGCAAACTGGCATGTCAAGATCCGCGCATAGCTCAAACACGCTGTCCATCGCCGGATGGTTGCTGCGGGGCGGTTCACCGTAGGTGAGGTTGGTTAAGTCGTCATGGCGGAAGAGGATTTCCCCCACTCCACTCCACATATTCGGGAAATACTTAACCATCCGCTCAATGTGCTTATAGGCAAACTTGTCGCAGGGATTGAATCCGCCAATGAAGAGGAAGAAGCGTTGTTGCTCTTGGGGAGATAAGCTTTCGTACTCGCGAGCAATAAACGGATCGACCGCACTGTAATAGTAACACTTGGAGTTGTCTCCCAAATAATATCCTGGCGAAGTCCTCTCCCAACTTGCCCAGAGCTTCGTGACGGGTAAACCAAATACACAGGCGTGGGAAATATTCGCCTTATCCATGTACTTTAAACACTTCCGCAGCCCACCTGTATCTTGCAGAAAATCCACCACATGTAAATGGGCATCAATACATGGGTATTTCGATCCTTTCAGCGGTGCTAAAACTCCCACAATTTTTGCTCCTAATAAATGTTTCTTAACCTGGACTAAACGAGGATGATATTGGTGTTTACCAGAAACACAAGGGGAAAAGCCCCCCCTTTAAAGGGGAAAGGAAAAATTTATTTCCCAGAGTTACAATCCTCTTCTCTTTATTCAGAGATAACTTTCAACTTTCAACTTTCAACTTTCAACTGTTAAAAACCATATTTCTCTCCCACCTAACTTCTGACAATTAGCTATAATTTTAGCCAAAATCTCTGCTAATTCGCCAGGATTTTTTGATATATTTCCCGCAGGTATGCGATGTCATCTACCCCCAAACCTCGCCGACAGACTCGCTCTAACTCAGCTACAGATGGAATGACTATCTGCAACTTATTAAACTCAACCAATTTGTCAATTAAAAGTCGATCGCTTTGTTGTTCCAAGCCAATAAATGCTGCGATCAGATCGTCTGGATCTTGAATGCAATCGATCGCCGCCTGCCATCCCATTCTCTCGAGTAACTCTTGTTCTTCTTTTTGGGATAGAACCTTCATTAAAGCACCCAGAGATCGACCAGAATTGACAAATCTCACCACAAAATCCCAGCCAATCAGATTGATAAACAGGATATCCATCTTGCCATAGAGCCAAGTTAGTGCCTCTACCAAATCATTGATATTACAAATACACTTGCGAATTGCTTCTTGCCCCAAGCATTGCAGGAAGTATTCCTGATCTGATTCATTCGCCAGTAGGGATAATGCCTTGAACAAGGTACTTCCCTTGGTTACCACTTGGCTTAATTTTGTGCCAAAACACTTGAGATAGGGTGCTTTACTGGCACCTCGCGTATCTAACACCTTTTCCAGAATCAGCAGAAACTGTTCATCAGTTTTAACTAGATCTAATATTCCCTCGTCAATTTGGGACAAAATCTCCTTATCGGCCTCTATAGGAGTCAGTTCTAGGGCAACAAACAATTCTTCTGCTGTTTCTAATTCAACAGTATCATCCTCATAGGAAATCTGGCAAGGCATTGTCAACTCCTTGATATCTTAAATTACCCAAAAACCAGGGTGTTGTTAAAAATTGGAACCGAACCAGTTGCGATAATATTTTACAGCTTCTGTGCCTCCTACGCAATACAGCGGCTTGTCACCGAATCAAGTATTCCATTAATTTCCTGGGCTTCCCCATCCGTCTACACGGTGGGTAATTTCTGGTCTTGAACAATCCGAAAACCAGCGTGCTGATAAAAATTGGGACGAAACCAATTGCGGTAATATTTTAAAGCTTCTGTCCCAACTGAAGAGTTTTAGTTGTTATTCTTTCGCAAAACAATCATTCCACGAGAGCGATCGCAGGCAGAATCTTTATCGACACAGGCTTTATACATCCGATCTATAGCGCACTTCCAGAAGCGAGTGTATCGCTTAGGATTTGTATCTGCAATCGTCACTTCCTGAGAACTAGAGTTATAGTCTGCTAAAAGCGAGAAGTGTCCTCCTTCTAGATTGGGGTTATTGTGAGCAATTTTGGTATTGAAGTTTAAAATGTGGATGTCACTTGTATCTGAAACCGCTTTTTCCACAGATTCCACAAACTTCTCCATCGTCATTGATGGATTGTCAAAATATTCCACACTGACAGTGAGTGGTAAGTTGGCATTCTGGACATATTTCACACAGGTATCGTATGTCTCAGCCAATGTCATGCCATCATCTAAAACCGAAGCAATGGGTAGCTTCGTTACATAGAAAATCTCATCAACCGTTGTCGAAAACCCTAAGGCAGTCATCCCATAGGCTAGCGCTGTGACGTTACAACAACGAATCGGTTGTTAAAATTTTGTCATCTGAATATTGTCAAAATCTTTCATGATTTATCTCCTACTTTCAATTCAAGCGTTCTGTTTAACCTTCTTTAGAAGGATGTCAACCAGTATTCCATTAATTTCCTGGGCTTCCCCATCCGTCTACACGGTGGGTAATTTCTGGTCTTGAACAATCCGAAAACCAGCGTGCTGATAAAAGTTGGGACGGAACCAGTTGCGGTAATATTTTAAAGCTTCCGTGCCATTAGTTATCCAACATCCCCCTAACATTATATGATGTTTGGTATCAAAAAAGATTGCCGAGTTGTCTTCATAAAGAAAATGAGGTTGATATCCTGACAGTGGGTTTAAATTATCGCTCAACCATTCCCAAACATTCCCCCGCAAATCCTACAATCCAGATTCACTTTTTGCATTTTCTAACATTCCCACCGGAGTGGGAGAACCGAATTTTAAATTGAGATTGTAATTGTCTACATCTTCTACCAAACCATTACCGTAAGTTGCTACATTATACTCGGCTTCACTCATTAACCGAGTTTCCTTACCTTGAGCGCGACAGTAAGCCATTGCTTCATAATGATTGACTTCTACAGGCCAATCTAAAGGTAAATCCATTTCATCAAACATGGCGCGATATTTGTAGCTACCATTTGACCGTATCCAAAACTTGGGATGTTTGATATTGTGTTGATTTTTCCAACCCCAAGATTCTGCATCCCAATAATCTGGATTGTCGTAGCCACCAGTCTTGACAAAATCGAGAAACTCGCCATTGGTAATCATATATTTACTGGCGAGAAACGGTGCAACTTCAACATTGCGCGAGCCATAATCAATATCCCAACCATAAGTTGGATCGTTATAGGCTTTGCCAATTTTTGCAACCCCACCAGCAACTTCCACCATTTCATTCTGAGGAGTGTAACTATTAAAAGAGGCATATTTCCAGTTTGAGGGACGTTTCACTCTCTCAATTGGTAATTGGCGAAATAACATGGAAGAAGTTTCCACATGAATGCGCTGGTGTTCAATTCCCATCATTAACGCCCATAGGGGATGATGGGGATGAATGGGTAGAGTAATTGGGGTTGTTTTAATCAATGAATAAATTACGGAATATGCTTGTTCTCGATACTCCCAAACCTCTGCTACTTGTGGCCAATTCAAATGAGCGATCGCCTGATTCAATTCTTCAGACTTTTCCGGATCTACCCCAATTTCAAACAGAATTTCATATTCTGGATTGAGGCGTTTTTCTAATAATCCAACCCGAATTAATTTATTGATGTAGAAAACCGCCGAATGTCCCAGATAAAAAATCAAAGGATTTCTCAAGGCGTCGGGATTGATATAGAATGTGTCTGACCCGACTAAACTTTTCATTAGCATGTCTTCGAGTCGCCAAGCATCCTCAAAGTAATCGAGGATTGTTTGGCGATCGCAATTATCAAGTTGTGGCGGATAAGCTTGGATAGTTTTCATGGTCTAACTGAAACAGAATTGGTGTTCTAGACTGAATCCAAAAATATTTTCTCTTCAATTATTCGCTGCTTTTTGACTCTGTTTGTATTTTTCCGGATCGGTTCGCAGATCCACATACAGGAAATCGATGCTCTCTTGCTCTAAAAGTTCTAAGATGGCTATATTTAAGTTTTTCTCTGCATCAAAATAGAGATTTTCATCATTAACAACCGCAACGATGTTAATGACCCGTGCATTATTTTCAATCTTGCTAAACCTCACGATTATCTCTTTGGATAAGCCCTGAATAGATGACGGCATTTCTCTAATAGCATCGCATATTCTGGCGGTTTGCTTGGCTGAAATATTATCAATCTTGAGAGTTAAACTAATGCCCCACTTTAATTCCTCACCTGGATTTTGTGACCAATTTTCTACGATTCCAGTAATCATTTTAGAGTTGGGCATTTTCACAATAGAACCCCACTGATAGACATGCAGGGTTGTGGTTCTAAATCCAATCTTGACTATCTGCACAAAACCTTGCAATCCTGAGACTGAAACCCAGTCCCCTTCTCTATAGAGATGATCCGAGTAGATAATAATTGTACAAAACCAGTCATAGACAATATCCTTCAACAGCAAACCAAAAGTAATACCAGCACCACCTAATAGACCAACCAGTGCTGCTGCTGATTGTCCTAAAAAGATTTCACATACCTTAATAGTGATGACGACAACGGCTGCCGATTGAAAAATCTTCGGCAACAAAGGTCTGAGCAATTCATCCAGCTCAGTCTCAGTATTTAGCAGCAGTTTAGCAATTATCTGACCCAAGATGGAAGAGGTTCGATAAACAACATATGCAACTATGAAAACGACTATCAAATTGAGCGTCCTGCCTATTGTTTCGCTCAATTGAGAACCTAATTCCTGTGCCAGAATTTCCTTGACCAGCCACAGTCCACCAATCAGAATCAACCAACTTAAGGACGGCTTGAGAATCGCAATTAACTCATCGTCGAGGTTGGTCTTGGTTTTCCTAGTAAAGCGCTCAATCGTTTTAACGATCGCTGTAACAACAAATCGTCTCAACGTCTGTGTCAGGGTCAGGACGATGATCGCAGCAGCAATTTTACCAATGGGTATGCCGGAGTAATCCAGATTTTGCAGCGTGTTCCAAATTGCTTCCATAGCTTAGAGCGGGGGTAGTTGATGTTTTGCCATTAACAAATAAACTATTGGTTTTAGGGTGGGCACTGCTTTCATAGTTCGTTCACAACCTTATTTTATGTTTTTGGCAGCGCCCACCCTAGGCTTATTGAGAGGTGATTGCAACTTAAGCTTGGCAAAGAATTAAGCCAAACCACTTCTGTGGATCTGTCCAAATTTTTACTGTCTTTAACCCTTGCGCCTCCAGTTGTTTTTGCATAATTCCTAAATCAAACTTCCTAGAAACTTCGGTGAGAATGCTTTCCCCTACTTCAAAGAACACTTGTAAATCTAGCAGTTCTAGGGATACCCAATGACTCTTTTGGCAATGCAGATACATTTCAATTTGACCATTTACTGCTTGATAAATCGCTTCATGCTTGAATAATTTGATGTCAAAATCTCCTTGAAACCGCCAATTCAAATGGGAGAGCATATTCAAATTAAAATCAGCCGTTACTCCCTGACTGTCGTTATAAGCTGGTAACAAAATTTCCTTGGGTTTTTGTAAATCTACGCCCAGCAAAAAGTAATCCCCTGATTTTAAAGCCCGAGCAATTTTGCTCAAAAAACCGTCAGATTCTTGACTTGTAAAATTTCCGAAGGAACTGCCCATAAAACAAATCATCCGCGATGACCAATCGGTGAATTTCAGGTGTTCCAAAGCTGCTTCGTAAGTTCCTTGTAATCCGGCAATCGAGAAATCAGGATATGTTTGTTGTAACTGTCTCACAGTGGTTGCGAGCATTCCCCCACTGACATCAATCGGTACGTATCTACAGTCACCTGCATTTTTTTGGTAAGCGTCTAACAAAATGCGAGTCTTGGTGGAACTGCCACTGCCTAATTCTACCAGTTCACAACCGCCTGTTATCTGAGCAATTTCATCGGCATATTGACTCAAAATCCATGCTTCTGTTCGCGTCGGGTAATATTCTGGTAGATCGCAGATTTGTTCAAATAATTCCGAGCCGCGAGCGTCATAAAAATACTTGGGGGGTAAACTCTTTGAAGTTTGAGTTAATCCTTGAATGACATCTTCCCCATCCTTCTTTATAGCTTGATAGCGCTGATTAACGATTGTTAAAGATTTGCTGAGCATTTTTTGAGTCTTTTTCCTTTTCCGCTATCGGAAAACCCGGGTATATTTGATCCCCCAAGATGGGTGCCAAACCTGTTCCAAATTAAAATATCACGTTTCCAACACATTCCCACGCTCAAGGCGATGGATTAATAATTCTTTAACATCTCTATTGATACTATTCTTATAATTCCTGACATTTCTGATTTATTTCTTATTTTTTAGTTATTTATTGATGTACAAATTTATTTAAAGATAAAAATAAGAAAATAATAAGGAAATGAGAGGGTTTTAGGCAAAAAATAAGCAAATAATAAGAATGTCATAAGAATTAAGTAATAATAAGGATGTTATTCTCTCCTGACCGCAATCTGCCATGAAAGTTCTGGTTGTAGAAAAAAACTCCACAACAACGACCACAATCGCCAAAGCCCTGAGTGGCAAGGATTACACCGTGGAGGTGGCAGCAGACGGTGAAACAGGCTTAAACTTAGCCACTTCGTTGCACTACGACCTGATCCTGCTCGACTTATCCGATGCCAAACTGGATGGAATTGCCCTCTGCCGGCAATTGCGTGCCCAAGACAAGCAAACTCCCATCCTCTTGCTAGCTTCCCTTGAGGCAAAGCAGAATCTGATCGCGGCATTAGAGGCGGGAGCGGATGACTATATCATGCAGCCTTTAGACCCGCCACGATTAATAGAGCGAATGCAGGTTTTATTGGGCCGCAGAAAAGCTGAAATCGCCCCTTCAGTGCTAACTTGGGGAGATTTGCGTCTTTCCACCACCGCCACACAAGTCACCTACCGAGAACGTCCCCTTTCCCTGTCGCCCAAAGAATACCAGTTACTAGAGCTGTTTCTGCTGCACCCGCAAAAGCTTTTCCGGCGCAGTACGATTATCGAACACCTGTGGTCAATCGGTGAGTCCCCCAGTCTGGCAGCGGTCACCAACTTAATTAAAGACTTGCGGCAGAAGCTGAAACTAGCGGGAATGGAATTTGATCCGATCGAAACTATTTATGGCACTGGCTATCGACTTAAGACTCCCCCCCAGAATGGCTCAATTGCGGGGAAGCGAGAGATACCTGACAAAGAGCGGCTGAGTATAAAATCTTTAGAATTCCCCCATCGACCAGAAGCGCCCAATTCCCCCTTTTATATCGAACGCCCTCCGATTGAAGAATTGGCTTACAGCGAAATCAGCTTTCCAGGCAGCGTCATCTGCATCAAATCGCCCCCAAAAATGGGGAAAAGTTCTCTGCTCAATCAACTCCTTTCCTATGGTAAAGCCCAAGGCTACACCACGGCAAGGATCGATTTTATGCAGGCAGATGAAAGCATTTTTGAGAGGATCGATAAATTTCTGCGCTGGTTTTGTGCCAATGTCAGCCTACAACTGAAACTCCCGGCTCGATTAGATGATTATTGGGATGTTGAAATCGGCAGTAAAGTTAGCTGTACCATGTATTTTGAGGCATACATACTAGAGGAAATCAGCACGCCTTTGGTGTTAGCCTTAAATGAATTGGATCGGCTGTTTGACTATGCTAAAATCGCTCAAGAATTTTTGCCACTACTGCGCTCTTGGCACGAACATGCCCAGACAAATGAAGCTTTTGAAAAACTCCGCATTGTCATGGTTAAATACCCGGAAATTTATCTGGATTTACCCAGAAATCAATCTCCGTTTAATATCGGATTAGTACTCGAATTGCCCGAGTTTAATCTAGAACAGATCCAAACCTTAGCTGACCGCTATGAACTCAATTGGCAATCGAATCAAAATGCGGAAAAATTAATGGCTATGGTAGGGGGACATCCCTATTTAGTGCGGCTGGCCTTATACTATCTCAGTCGGGGAGAAATTACTCTGAATCAACTCTTACAATCTGCCCCGACTCAAATGCAAGTTTATCGGGAATATTTGCGAAATATTTGGATGATTTTGCATCGCACTCCCCTGGTGATGGGCGCGATCAAGCGATTGTTAAATGAACCAGAAGATGCCAAATTAGACTCGGCAATTTCTTATAAATTAGAGAGTCTAGGGTTAATCAAGGTGGAAAATAATCAAGCCAAGCTCCGATGTGAATTGTATCGGATTTATCTGGAAGAGCAACTACTGATAACAGCCAAAAGTTTTTAGGTTGTTTAGGGGTTGTGTCAGAAGACGAGAAGAAGGTAAATTTCAGAGTTTTTCTCTCAGAGTCAGAGCGTAGTAGATTCAAGATTGCCTGTGCAAAGAAGCGAACCACGAGCTGTCAGCAGACCTTTGAATTGATTCGCTAATTGCTGATATCAAGTCCGGTAGCATCGGTAAGGCAAACTTTAAGGCGGGTTTAACGAGAACGGGACTTACGCAAGAAGAGAAAAGAAACAAAGGTGAGACCGTCTATCTCTTCCAACCCAACGATTTTTCAGCTCGCCCTTAGTTTCTTTGCCTCAGTCCTGAAAATTTTATTGACGGTATAGGAAGATCTGAATATAATTTATTCCAACACAAGTTAGGTAAAAATTATCGTGGTGGGACAGCGTACTTTTTGGTTGTGTGGAGTAGCCGTTATCGGTCTTTCTCCCTTTTTAATTGTCGCTACTGGAGCCAAAGCAATAGCAGCCACTCTGGTTCCCTGTGGTGATGTATTACCTTCTGTAGGTGCAAATCCAGAGCAATTCCCTACAGTTGGGATTCGTAATAATGTTATATCATCATTCCTGAACGATCAATGCGTACCCAGAACGCTTCAGGAGTTAAGCAATGCTGGGGAATCTTTGACGTTTTATCGCTATTTTACGGCTCCAGTTCCGGGAGTACCAAGCATCAATAAAGGTTCGTATCTGACAACTGATAAATACGACATTAATTTGGATGCTGTCAGGTTTTTGGCGCTGGATAAACAATTCGGTAATAATGCAGATTCGAGACAATTCGTAGATCTTTCTGAGTTACCCCTAGACACAGTTATTTATCAAGGTGTTGCGGGTCCCCAACCTGCTCCTCCTGCTGCTCCCAATGCATGTTACCCCGGTGGCGGTCAACAAACCTACGTGTTATTTAAAGATTCACGCGACCCAAGAGTTAAGTATACGTTTGACCAATTTACCACTAAAGTAGCATCTGATTGTATCTATAGCGTTCCCGAACCTTCTCCACTGTTTGGCATCGGTGCCTTGGCAACAATCGGCTTGGCGGCTACCTTCAGTCGCACTTTTGTGCAGTCCAAAACCAAACAGCAAGTTAGGCTTTAAATCAAGCCAAATCACTTCTGGCGAATGTTCATTTACCCCCAAGTATCGCCTCAAAAAACTGTTGGGTGCAGGAGCATTTGGGGCTATGTTTCTGGCGGATGAGGTGATTGGCGATCGCATCCGCCAAAAAGTTGCGCTCGCAATATCATATCAGCCTCGCTCCTCTAATTCTTGCTTGATAGGCGGCTCAAAGACAATTGCGAATACTGCCTTTGGCACAAACCGCCGCAACACTCTGAGATGGTCATCGGCATCTTGGCGGTTGCAGAAACGCGCCAGAATGTGCGTTTTCAAATTCGGTAAAATTTGCACCAGTATCCAAGGACGATGTATGTTCGCATCGCCGACAAGGTTTACCATAGGGATATTCTGCTTATTTTTGGGGAGCCAGAAGTCAGCAGGAAGCCTCGGAAACTTGATGCTGGCTTTCTGACATTTTTTAGCTAGACAGCCGGGAATCCCCACACCATACCTGATAAGGTTGGTGTGGGATGAGAGGCGTGTGAACGGACGATTCCACCCGTGAGAGAATTAATGGCGTAGCCGTTAAAAGCGATGGGGTGGATGAGGACGTGAACA
>NZ_JBHFNP010000004.1:0-10883 GCF_041929235.1 Microseira sp. BLCC-F43 | reverse complement strand
TTTCTGAGATGGACATCTTGCCTATCTCTCCCACCTCACCAGAAACAGATGGTGTTTCTGAGATGGACATCTTGCCTATCTCTCCCACCTCACCAGAAACAGATGGTGTTTCTGAGATGGACATCTTGCCTATCTCATTATCTACACAATGGGTAATGCGGCGGATATCCTCGCGTTTGTTAATCGCGCCTTCGCTGTAAAGAAATCCGGCGACCAGTTCAAAATCATTTCCTGGTGTTCGCATGGTAATTGCTATGGTGTGGCGTATCCCAGCAGCAACGAGACGGATTTCTAGGGGTTCTTCTGTGGCAAGATAATCTGAGCGAGGACGTACCTTGCCATTTTCGACTACCCAGACTTTGACTTTGGTTTTAGGACTGCCCAATGTTTGAGTGGTTCAAAGAGTCATGCTTAAGAATCATCACCTGATCCCCGGAGGAAATTTCAATCCCTTCTCGGTCAAGCGTATCTTTAATTATTTTACGAGTGATTCTTTGAATTCGGGTATGGCTTCCGGGTTTTACTTTTGTAATCGTGCGAATTGACAAGTCAGACTCCCCGAATTTTTCTATCCCATCCACCTGCATTGGTTCTATTATCTCTGGGTAATTTTCCTTTAACTGCTTTCCCGCTTCTTCTAGAACCTGGTACAGGTGATCGAGGTTGCATTCATAGGTCACACTCACTTCCACCACTGCATAGATATACTGTTTAGAGTAGTTGATTATATCTTTAATTTCTCCATTCCGGATAATGTGTACTTGACCGTTCATATTGCGGATGCGAGTGCTTCTCAGGTCAATTGCTTCCACAAATCCCGAGGCAGCATTCACTTCGATATAGTCACCCACTAAATAATAGTTGTCAAACAAGATAAAAAATCCACAAACTATATCATTGATTAGGTTCTGCGCCCCTAGCCCTATCGCTATACCCACGATACCTGCCCCCGCTAATATCGGCCCTGGGTCGATGTTAATAACATTGAGGCTTAAAATCCCCGCAGTAAAGTAAATCAAATATTTCAGTATACTTTTAATTAAGGGGATGATTGTCTGCCGCCTCTGTTTTTGTAATTCAGTTAATTTTTCAGCCCTTAAAATTAAATCCTCAAGCAGGTAGTTAGCAATTTCTATCACAATTGCGCTGAGGAATAAAATAGTGACAATATGAATAATTTTGGGAATGTACTCTGCCATCTTAGCGAGCAAATTAAATTCCCCCACAATCAAATCCGCCATTTGAAGATAGATGACGTACTCCATATATTTTTTTGACAGGGGAACCAAATGGTGGAAACGCTGGTAAAATCCCAGAATTTTTTGGTTATCTTTTTTGCTACTGATGGCATCCAGCGTGTCAATTAGCACATCAATTGCTTTGACACAAAGTAAACCTATTGAGATATTGATATAGATTTTTAAGCCAATTAACAAACAATTGGTAACGATCTGAGGCAGTTGAATAAATTGGCTGCATAAGGTAAAACTTAATAGCCAAATACTATTGGTGAGTAAATTTTTGAGCTTCCTAAAAACCAACCCAATGCTCTGATCGTTTTCTGGGATATTGTCAAAATTCTGGGCGCGTTCGCAAGCCCAATCCACCCCTCTGTGCAAAACTGGTAAGCTGATCTTAACCAGCACCAGTAGGCTAATAGTTTGTAGGATAGACGCAGCTACCGTTAGCCAAAATTGAGGCGGTATGCTGTTAAGTAACTTCAGTTGGAATTCTTGAACGCTTTGGCGTTGATAAATTACTATCCCATTGACGCCGACTACCAAAATACATAGCGCCCCACAGGTAAACAGCAAAAGTCGGCTGATATTCCGACGCCAGGTGGCAATTTTATCGGTTTTTCCCCTAATCCAAGAAAATTTGGTCATCTGCTTGATGGCGATTCCAACCAGCCAGTTCAGCAGAAAAAAGGCACCCATCAACAGGACGACTTCAGCAACGGTGATTACAATGTCCACTTTCATCTATCTAATATTTTTTTGTATGTAAATATTTTATCATAAGTATCAGATGGCGTCAAATAACACGGATGCGATCGCCAGGTCTATACTGGGAGATCGGGAATGCGTACTGACGGGCTATTTTTGCTCTCCCTGAGATTTGAATTGGTGGAAAAAACATGGGGTAATAGAATAAAAGGGATCGCAGAAATAGAGGCGAGATTCCTGAAGTAGGCTACGCCAACGCGCCTGCTAAAACTATATATTTCCCAGAGTTGAGGACTTATGCAGCTACAACCAAGTATTCAGTCACTTACTCAGCATTGCGGAGTCCTTGCGCTTTCAACAACTCATCTGCCCAAGTTGCATCCTCTGGGTTGAGTTTTGGCACTGGTTCTTGAGTGTAATCAACTGCCATGTCAAAATATGCTTGGTCATACACTTCATTTAATATACTTTGCAACTCGACTAATGGTTCGACATCGCCGGGTCGCAGCGGTAAAGTAAACGAGGGGATTGCATCCCGCAGGCCAAAAGCATACATATAAGCTCTAGGACGGCGTTCGCGAAGCGTCTCCGAAGGAGATTCGCCTGGACTAATTAATATGCGATAATCTGACTGGATTTCCTCTAAAATTCCGATGGGCTGCCCAGTTCTGAGCAAGTCAATTTCTACTAAGTGAGTGCTGCTTCCCAAAACTTGCTGCCGCTTGCTTTCATAGACTTTTCGACTTTCTTTTGAGCGTTTATTCTTAGGGGAAATAAGTTCGAGAACGGTAATAACTGTACCCGTTCCCCCTTCTTTAATGGCTAAATAGCTTTCTCGGACTTCTTCGGGTAGGGGGACTGTAACTGAAATGGCTTCGGTTTCAGCAGCAAGGGCAACGGTCGATCCGGGTTGGTTCGTAGATGGCGTTCGCTTCGAGTATACCGCCACATCGGGAATTCCCACCAAAACGCTATCCTCGATCTCACTCATATAGGTGCGCTTTTCGATGGCGACTCGATATTTGGGGCGGAGGAAGGGGGCGATATGCCAAGGGCACGCGCAGCGGAAGGGAGGCATATCGCAGTTATCAACCGATGATGAACTTCTGACCACAATTCGGGATTTTCTAAATAGGGATTCATCCCTGGAAATCGAGAAGGCATAGGATTTTAGATTTTAGATTGGGGATTTATTTACCCAGTTTACAACAACTTTTGTGTGGTAAATAAAGCCTTGCGCTCGCGCCAGTTAGTTAACAGCACTCGCCATAATCGCTGGCTTTGCTGACGAATGTTTCTAGGCAGTGCTTTGATTACCTTGAAGGTGTCGGGATTAACATAGACAAGGTAACGACTCAATCTAATTGAGCCTCCACATCATCCCATTTAAGCCAACCAGCATACTCGTAATCGCCACCTGCGGCTTTCAGTTCAGCCAAGGCTTGACGTGAAATTTGCAAGTCTTCCAAATCTTCCAACCACTCAATTAAAGCTTCCCAGTCGTCTGCATTCAATACAGCAAGGCGTTTCCCTTTTACTGTGACAAATTGAACCGATTGTAAAACTTCTAGGCCAGTCATAGAAAGGTTTATCAGAGGTAATTTATCAATTCTAAATCAAAACAGTCATAGCAGGGTCAGCATTGCCCAAGTTCCAGATTAATTTCCCATCAATTGTTTGATGCGATCGCGGTGTAATTTTTTCAATTCTGCACCGCAAATTCTTCTGGGTCGATGCCCCAATTCACCCAGCGAATTGCCTCCCGTGCCGATTTCATATCAGGTGGGACGCGCAAGGCGTGGATATGTCCAGTGCTGGGGCATGTCATTTTTAACAGATAAATTGGATGTCTTTTTAGCTCCCGTTCAAAATCATCAAAGATATCGATTTTTAATAAACTGTATTCGCGCCATAAATCTAATTCAGTAGCTTGCAATTATTGACAAATTCGGTCGTAGCCAATTACTTGAATCAGCAATCGCCTGATTTCGGCGTTGTCTTCTGACAAGAGCAAGGTCTGCGATCTGATTGTCGCCGAGATACAGTTGTGTCAGATTGGCGAGGGAAAAGAGGCGACTAATATCTGCGATTTGATTGTTGTTGAGATACAGTTGTGTCAGATTGGCGAGGGAAAAGAGGCGACTAATATCTGCGATTTGATTGTTGTTGAGAGACAGTTGTGTCAGATTGGCGAGGGAAAAGAGGCGACTAATATCTGCGATTTGATTGTTGTTGAGAGACAGTTGTGTCAGATTGGCGAGGGCTGATAGGGGGCTAATATCTGTGATTCGATTATTGCTGAGATACAGATCAGTCAGGTTTGAAAGTATCCGATCAGCTTCATAGCAGTCAGAAGTAGTAGCACGCCATAACAGCATTTCAACTGTATGCCTTGCTGCTTCTGGGAGGCTGTCAAAGTGCAAACACCAGTCGGCAAAGGTGGTGAAATTGGTTGAAAGGTTGGGTTGAGAAGACATAAAGTAAGAGAGTTTTTATGATTTTAGAAATAGAGGCGAGATGCCTACGACGCGCTAGGCGATCGAGGGCAGTTGAATTAGCCTGGAAATAAATGAGGCTAAGAAGCCCAAGTTTGTTTTAACTGAGATCTTGCACTCCTCTCATCACCCGCCAGGGATTTAAATCTCCGGGCTAACAGCTAAAGTCCTCTAAAAGAGGACTGGGGAAAGCATTCAGTCCACTTAAGTGGACTGGTAGAAAAGATTAGTCCGTTTTAACGGACTTGCGCTATTAGCCTGCGATTTGAATCGCAGGCGGGTGTGGACAGTAGCACCGATCGAGAAAGCCAACAGCATCATTGATTTGGGGGCGGGCTGTATGGCTGATTGAAAATGCTGTTTCAATCTTAATCCGCCACGTATCTCCAACTTTGCGGTTCGTATTCCCGCTGAATTCGCACTACCCAATTCCCTTGGGGAACCGAAATTGCCTTATGTTCCTCGTGGGTTAAAGTGGCGGTGTCTGAAAAGACGCGCAGGTAAAGCGTGCCATCTTTTTCGTACAATTGGGCTTTCCCATCGCTAATGCGGTGTTTGTGTCCGGTGACTTCTCCTTCTGCGAGTGTCAAATGAGACAGCTTTTCTCCCTCAATTTGCGGTGCGGGTAATAAAATTACGTCTCCTTGTCGAATCGGTTGCATAAATAGTTATCCCAATCTGGATGATTTTGTGATTTGTATTACAAATAATACACTAGCGTCAAGTGGGTTGGCGTTGCAGGAGTGGGAAAGCTGAGGAACAAGCGATATGCCAAGGGCTAGCTTCGCGAACGCATGAATTTTGTTGCTGCACAAAAAACTTGATATGCGATCGCATAACTCCCTCATCTCCTAACCAGATTTTAGGGAGAGGGAGTATTAACAGGACTTACGCAGCTACATTAGATATGGTGGATGGTGCGTTAGCGATAGCGTAACGCACCCTACATATAGAAACTTTGCGTAAGTCCCGATCAAATTAGCTTGCTTCTGATGCGAGTTTAGCACTCCGCTTCAGCACAAATGCGGCGATGATGATGCCAACAATGGCAAGAATCCCCGTAATGTAGAAAGCGTTGGTATAGCTGCCAAAAGTATCGCGAACTTTCCCGGCAACAATCGTCCCGAAAAACGCTCCCACTCCGTAGGCGGTGAAGACGATACCGTAGTTTTTGGCGTAGTTTGTGGGGTCGAATAAAGTTAAAGTTGCTGTGGGTGCGATCGCTAACCATCCCCCTAAAGATAGCCAGAATAAACAAAAGGCGATGATATAGGTGGCGACTTGTCCTGCACCTGCCTGAGTCATCATAATCGAGGCGATTATGATCAGGATGTAGTTGGCGATCGCGGCATATTTCGGCTTAAATCTATCGGTTACCCAACCAAAGATCGGACGCCCTAAACCATTAAACACCGCGAATAGAGAAACCGACGCCGTCGCCGTCCCTGCGTCTAATTTAATAATTTCCTGTGCCACTGGAGAAGAAATCCCAATCGCACTCAATCCTACAAAGGTGCCGATGCTGTAGCATACCCACAGTCCATAAAATGTGGGATATTGCATCATCGTTACAGTTTCATTTCTTGCCATTGCTGATACTTGAGAAGCCGTAAAACCCGCAGGCGTCCATCCGGGTGGCGGCGTCTTTAAAATTGTCGAAATTGCCAAAATAATCAAGGTAAAAACGATACCTAAAATTAGAAAGGTTGTCTGTAATTGATAGGTATCGATTAAATATTTAGCGATGGGTGCGGTAATTAAAGGCGATAAACCAAACCCAATTACGGTTAACCCAACTGCCAATCCTTTTTGATCGGGAAACCACTTTGCTGCTAGTGCTAGCGGTACGCCGTAAGCAATTCCCACTCCCGCACCGGCGATAATGCCATAGGTTAATACCAGGACATAAATATTAGGTGCAAAAGCCGATAAAATATAACCGATTCCCGTCACGACGCCGCCTACTGCCGTCACGGTGCGAGAGCCATATTTATCGATAAAAAAGCCGGTAATAGGCATTAGTACGGCATAAAAGACTAGCAATACCGTAAATGGTAATAGACTATCCGTTGCACCAATATTGAGCAGGTTTTCTAACGGCTTTCTGAAGATACTCCAGGAATAAACAGTCCCGAGACACAGCAACACCATTATTCCCAACAGAATGAATAGCCATCTTCCTTTTTCTGCTGGCATTCCGAAAACTTTTGTTTCGTCCATGTTTTGAATTTCTTATCGGTGAGATAGCAATAAGTAATGGTTTTCCATTCCCTGTTGGCTGGTTAATTTACTATACTTTGGTTTCTAGTGCAATAGTTTTCTCAAAAAAATCAAACTTAGTTTAGAGAAACCGGGTTTCTCCAAGAAACCCGGTTTCTGAGAGGCTGTTTGATTGAGCGATCGCAAGTTGTTTTGGACTGATTCTATCAAACTCACAAATGGGGACGCCGCAGCCAAGCTTTGATTTGTTCGGGCCATCTAGCTGGATGGTCTTCTGGTCGGAATTTAGGATCGAACATCGAAAGAATTAAGGGAATTCCACCAACTTTAATACTCATCAAAATGTGAATCGCCAGACTTGCAATAATCCCGCACCAAGCGATGAGGTGGACGTCATACCAGACGTGATTCATTTCCCCATTAGGCAACCAATTTTCATCCTGAAACTTACCTGAAATTAAAGAAAAAATTGCTGCTATTAACATCAGCGTATTCGCCAGACGCTGGAGAGTTACCCACCAAACGGGTTTTCCGACTTGCGTCAGTTTATTCAAAGAATCGGGTTGTAGCAAGCGTTTAGAACCAGCACGAATGCTGTAAATCGTAAACAGTATCATAAGCGGCAGAAAGAAGAATCCAAACGTGCCGTGAATATCGATTAACTCGCGATTTTTTAAGGTTAATCCCAGCTTGCCAAATCGACCATCCCAGCTATCGTAGACCAAAAATCCGGTAATGGCTGCACCGATGACGAGTATGGCATTGACGCCGTGGAGGAGGCGTAAAAGTAGGGGTTGATAGAGTTTAGATTGTGGCATGGCTATATTTTAATCCAAGGTTTTCTAGGAGCATAAAACATTGCGTTCTGGAATGTTATAAGTGGAAAAACACAAATTTTACAATCCTGATTATTCTTCTGTTTTTTTGACCACGTTTACCTCAAGATACCAAAAAGAAGTTACCCAAATCTCCTCTTCCTTTTTCTCTAGTTTTCTGATTTCTTCGGAAATGGCAAATACAATGTACCCAAACAAAAAAAGCTGTATGTTAAACTCCCATCTGTCTAGGTATGGAATTACTTTTTCTTTTGCATATATTTCCCTCTTGGCGATCGCTTCCAATTCTTGATCATTTTGTTCCCAATTAGCTCTAATATATCTTCTAATTAAGTTGATAATATTGTAACTATTGTAACCTTGAGCTTCTAGTTCAGAAATCATCGGCTCTAATTTGGGAAAAAACCTCATCCTTATTACTTGAGTTCTCTCTTCGTCAATTTGAACTTTTCCATAAAAAACCCCATCAACTTCGTACATTGAGTATCCATAGAATACCTGATCCATTCCCTCAATATCTTCTCGAGTGTAATGACTTACACGTCCGCTATTTTGTAAGAATTTTTGAATGCTTTCCTGATGGATACGAAAATGCTGCTTTACATAATCCCAGTCAAATCCCCGCGTTAGGGTGTCATACAATATGCCTTGATATCTTGACTTTTTGGGCAAATAAAGCTCTGTAAAAACTCCGGGTTGCGAAGGATTAAACTGATAAGTCATAAATCCCCTAAAACAAAATTATAAAAATGGTCACTGTTCAACTTTCTACCACCCAATTCTGACCCGATTCAACAGGTTGTCCTGGGAAAAAAGTAGCATCCAAAACTTGATCGATGGCGTAGGGACACTCATCAGGAAAGTCTTCATCCGTGAGGGATGTCTCGCGTACAGCTAAATCGATTCCATCTTTGTAGGCATTTTCCAACGCTGAAGTCAGATAGGGTTTTAAACTGGGATTTTCTTTCAAATGCTCAAGAATTCGGCGACGTTGTTCGCGCATTGTTACAAACCAGCTTTTAGAGCGTTTGTTAGGCTGAAATTCCCACTTGAGCAAATGACCGAGTAGAATGCCCAAACGATTTCTTAATTCCTGCCGTTGTTGCTTTCCCAAAGATTCAATTTCCTCGGCTAAATTTTCAATATCCAAGCTATCCCATACTCTTTCTCGCAGTAGTTTAGCCTGTTCTTGCGTCCAAGCATAGAAATCTTGCTCGTAAAGATTGGAAGTTATCTGTGAGGATGCGCTTATTTTTGTATCCATAACTGATACCATGCGTGGATTTTAGATTTTGGATTATGGATTGGTGCGTCAGGCGCAAGCTGTTAACTGGGGTAAAAACTCACCAATTATATGCGCCTGACACACCCTACAGTCTAGCTTCTGCCTTTTCCAGGTGTACCAAAGCATTGTAATCGGGGATGCCGGAGATGTGCGATCGCTTCTTCCGATCCAGCAAAACATTCCCTTCAGGCCAGTGTACCTGCAAATTACCCGGTTTCACACCAGCGATGTAAACTTTCCCCTGCAATTCGCCTAAATCGTTCTTCAAAACCACAGCATCTCCCTGTTTTAACCCCAATTTTTCTGCATCTTCTCCACTCATCAACACTGCTTCTCGAAAAGCACCTGTAATGGCATCTTTCTTTTCTTGCACCATACTGTTAAATTGCTTTCCGCGTCGCGTTGTCACCCAGAAACAACCCTCCGGCAATTCCTTCTGCGACGGAGACAGAATGGCAAAATGCGCCTTCCCATCAGGTGTGGGGAAATTCCAACCAAAAGCGAGATGCGAACCACCATATTGAAATTGATCGCCAGGTTCTTTTAAATGTTGAATTCCCGCATACTGGGGAATCACCAAAGCAATTTCTTGCCGAATTGCTGCTGTACTCTCTTGTGGGATAGGCATCTTGCCTGTCTGATTTCCATCTTGTGGGATAGGCATCTTGCCTGTCTGATGATCAATGGCAGGCGAGACGCCTACCCCACAAGAGAAATGCAATTTATCTGCCAATTCTGGTTTCACCCTTCTTGCCAATTCCATAAATACTTCCAATTCCGGACGCGCTTCGCCAATTCGATGACCTGGAATTTCCGGACTAAAAATCACCCGCCGTTCCGTACTGGTTTCTGTTACTCCTCCAGGAATTTCATAGCGAGTTGTAGCCGGAAGTAAAACGACTGTATCTGCCGGTTCAAGTAACATCTGACTTGACAGCACAATATCCATATGTACCCGCAACGGCACTTGTTTTAAAGCCGCTTCCACATAATCGGGTTCCGGTAAAACTTCCAGGAAATTTCCCCCGACTGAAAACAGCACATCCAGCTTATTTTCATAAGCTGCATCAATCATTTCTGTTGCTATCAGTCCCTTGCTGCTAGGAACATCAAATCCCCAAATCTTACTCAAGTCCGCAGCATTTTCAGCCGTAATAGGTTTACCCCCTGGAAAAGCTGTCGCATAGCATCCCATTTCCGCACCACCCTGGACGCCAGAGTGTCCCCGAATTGGCATTAACCCGCACCCTTCGCGTCCAACAAATCCTTTAGTTAAAGCGAGATTAATGATAGAACGCACGTTATCTTCGCCGCATTCGTGTTGGGTAATTCCCATACTCCAAACGAAAACGGCTTTATTTGCTTCCCCGACCATTTTGGCGAAAGCATACATGTCCTCTTTAGTCGCACCGGAAACTCGCTCTAATTCCGACCAAGATTGCGTATCGAGAGCGGCTTTTAATTCGGCAAAACCTGTGGTATAATTACCAATAAAATTCGGTTCTATCCAGTTATTTTCTATCAGGTGTTTGAGCGTGCCATTGAGGAAGGCAACATCTCCGCCGACGTTGACTAAAAAGAAATCTTCGGCGAATTTAGTGCCAAATAAAGCACTTTCCACAATCGAAGGAACCCAGTATCGTTCCATTCCCGGTTCGCGATAGTTGTTGATGCAAACTATTTTTGTCCCCGCTTTCTTTGCCCAGTGGAGATATTTAACGGTAACCGGCTGATTGTTGGCAACATTTGAACCAATAAACACTAATAAATCTGTGCCGATCCAATCTTTATAAGAGCAAGTTGTTGCAGCGACGCCGAGGGATGTTTTAAGTGCAGCGGTGCTGGGAGAATGACATACGCGGGCAGCATTATCGATGTTATTTGTACCCATCGCCCGGACTGCTTTTTGGACGGCATAATAGGTTTCATTCACAGTGCCGCGACTGGTGATGTAGAAACCGAGTCGATCCCCCCCAACCCCCCTTGTCAAGGGGGGCGCAAATTCTTCCAACCCCCCTTTTGTCAAGGGGGGCGCAAATTCTTCCAACCCCCCTTTTGTCAAGGGGGGCGCAAATTCTTCCAACCCCCCTTTTGTCAAGGG